>NZ_CBFHHE010000010.1:0-68560 GCF_965655635.1 Nereida sp. | reverse complement strand
CGGCGGATCCCGCGTGGGCCAAACTCGGCCTGTGCAAGGCCCATGATGAACACGTCAGCACCAGTAGGACGGCCGAAAGTACCCCATCCGTCATGACGCCCTGATAGGGAAAAGAGCACAGAAGCACGTGGCCCAATAAGATCGTTGTCCATGCCGATGACTTGCATCACGTCAAATTGCGCCGAAGGGAACGCCGCACGAAGGCCCATCCATGTCTTGTCGACAAACGGCGTCCCGTGCCCGTCAGAGTGACGCCAGTAGTGTCCTTCCACGGCGCGGTCCATGTTGCGGGTCACAGTGCCAAAGTCGGCCTGCATCAATGCAGTCAGATGTTGAGCATATTGCGCGCCCCATGGGTTGTCATTGCCCCGTCCTGTGTAGGGGCCTTGGCTATCAATCGCAGGCGTGAAGGGCCGCACGCAAGCATCAGGGCCACCTTCGCGACTGATCAGGTCACGGGTCCAGTCCACAATGTCTTGGCCCATCTGCTCAACAATTGCGCTTTGATCGCGCACAAGCCATTCGTCATCAATCTGATTTGCCTGTGCGTGACAGTTGGCAATGATCCGGTAGCTTAGATTGCGCCCCGTGGGATTGCCGTACATGCCTGCACCTTCATGGGTGGCGGTGCACAGTAGCCTATGGGACGACAAAAGCGCATCGTTGGGTGCGTCGCACCAGATGACGTCTTCGCCGTAAAGCTGACGGTTGGGAAATTCGGACAACGTCGCCATGGTTGCGGGGATAACGCCCGCATTGCCAATCACCATAGAGGCAGGAGAGCGTACATGGATGGTATCGCTGTAATAGTGGTTAAGCGTGTGGATGCCGCGATCTTCCCAAATGTCTTTGGTGCATCCCAGAATATAATCAGTGGCATCACGCCAACGGGGATCAAACCCGGGTCTAAATGGGGTGTCGGCGGTGGTTCGTTTGGTGTCAGTCAACGGGAAGTCCTGATGGTACTGTCTCCGGCCGTCCCAATGGTCGATCATATGGAGATGGGTCGGTGAGGGTTTTGAGAAAAGCAATAATTTGGTCAATCTCTGTCTGAGTTCGCGCGGGGATGTCAATATCAAGGACGCTGCTCTGTCGCGCCATCTCGCGGGTGTCGGACTGTATGACGAAATCAATGACAGCAATATGGGGCGCTGGGGCAGGGATGCATCGCTACGCTGCCACGCGCTACGTTCGGCCCATGGATTAAGGTGGTGTTTGATCATACGCTCTAAGCTCGGGTAGGCACCGTTATGACCGTAGGGCGCTGTTACAGCGACATTGCGCAAAGAGGGCGTTTTGAACCGGTAGGCATCCTCAAGACGGTCGCTTTTGCCCATTCGGCCCACATCGCGGGGGATGGGATCAAATCTACGGGTACGGCTAGGCCCAAAAGCGGGCAGGCCAAGGGCACGGAACGCACCGTCTGAAAAGAGAGGGCCAGAGTGGCAAGCCGAGCAGCCAGCATCACCGAAAAACAGCTCTTTGCCTGCGGCGGCTGGGGGCGATAACGGGGTGCCACTGCGCAAATGTTGATCATGGAGCGTGTCGGTGCTGGTCCATTCCGAGATGATGAATGCCCCAAGCGCGTTGCCGATGTGCACGATTGTAATGTCGCGGGGGGATGATACATCCGCAAACGCTTGCGCAAACATATCGACGTACTCAGGAATGGCGGCCACGCGTTCTGCGATCAGCGGCCATGCACGGTCTATACGGATTTGTGTAGCGTGGATAATGTCATTCTCGCCCAAATTGCCCGCCATCTCGAATTGGGCTGTCATTGGAAACAGGGCTTGAGCCGCCACGATATTATCAAGGCCGCTGGGCAGCCATTCCTCGGCGGGGGAGTTGAAACCATTCCCGTAAAGATCGCTTACTGAGAGCCGACCATCGTGGAACAGTACTTTCACATCGCGGTGTCCGATGTTCCAAAGTGCGGGTGCATTGCGCGGAATGCGCTTGCGGATCAGGTCTTTGCCTTGCCCGACTGTACGCTTTGGGCCAACGCCTGTGCCGCCTTCACCAATGCCAAGGCTAAGCCCATCGGTACCGGCTTGGTCATGGTGATGGCACGTCCCGCAACTGATGTTGCGATTTCCCGACAGCACTTTATCGTAAAACAATAGCCGACCGATTTGTGCCTGTTCTGGATCGGCGGGCAGAAAATCATCAGCTGACAGTGGCGTCTGTGCAAATGCATGCGCAGCCAAACAGCCAAGGAGAGCAATGAGATGCGCCAGTTTTTGCGTGCAAGTGTGATAAGTGTTGCGTGTGTTTTTGCCTCTGCTCTGGCGGCTGTGGCCGATATTGAACATGCGCGTGATCTGATGGAGGCCGGAGAGTATGAGCGCGCAATGGAAGCTTTTTGGCCTGCGGAGCGGTCTGGCAACGCTGATGCCGAAGAGCTGATCGGTGTGATGTACGCCCCTTGGATTGGGGGTTGAGAAAGACAGTGCCCGCGCATTTGATTGGTACCTGCGCAGCGCCATGAAGGGCCACCCGGGCGCGCAAAGCGGTGTTGCTTGGTACTATGAGGTCGGCCTTGGCATGCCCCAGCCTGACCTGATGCGGGCCTACATGTGGTACGTGCTGAGCGCGATCGGCGGTGATCCGGACGCGGCTATTTCGCAAGACGAGGTGGTGAAAAAAATGACGCAAGCGTACCGGTTAACGTAGCGTAGTCTGGCTTGAGTGTTTTTCGCAAGGCTGCATATTTACCAATAAATCTTGAACCAGAGCCTCATTCGCGCCTTGTGCGTGCCGCACGCTCGGGGCAAACTGCCAGACGACATGACAGCACGGGCTTGAAAACGGCGGCAGAACGCCCCATTTCAAACCCTGATCGGGGACGGTCGAATGTGTTGGATTGCTGCATCTGTGGGGTCCCTGCCGTCTGCCAGCCAAAAGGAAAATTTTTCATGCAAGATCCGTTGAATTCATCTTATCCTGTTCTGCCGTTGCGCGACATTGTTGTGTTTCCGCATATGATCGTGCCGCTCTTTGTGGGCCGTGATAAATCTGTACGCGCCTTGGAAGAGGTGATGGCCGACGACAAACAAATCTTGCTCGCCAGCCAAGTTGACCCGTCCGCCGATGATCCAGACACAGATGGCATCTACAAAGCGGGTGTTTTGGCGAATGTCTTGCAGCTTTTGAAATTGCCCGATGGCACCGTAAAAGTGTTGGTTGAAGGTGTCGCACGAGTGCGCATTTCTGAATACCTTGAAAATGACAGCTTCTTTGAAGCTAGCGCAGAATATCTGACCGAGCTGCCCGGTGATGCGGACACCGTTGAGGCGCTTGTGCGTACTGTGGGCGAGGAATTTGCACGCTACGCCAAAGTCAAAAAGAACGTCCCCGAGGAGGCGCTTACAGCCGTTGAGGAGGCCGAGGAGCCTGCGAAGCTGGCTGATTTGGTTGCAGGTCATTTGGGCATTGAAGTCGATGAAAAGCAAAAGCTTCTCGAAACCCTGAACATTGCCGAACGTCTGGAACAGATTTTTGCGCTAATGCAGGGCGAGATGTCTGTTTTGCAGGTCGAAAAGAAGATCAAGACCCGTGTTAAGTCCCAAATGGAACGGACGCAGCGCGAGTATTATTTGAATGAGCAAATGAAAGCCATTCAGAAAGAGCTTGGCGACGGCGAAGAGGGCGCTGGCGAAGTTGCCGAGTTCGAGGCAAAAGTTATTGCCACCAAGCTGTCCAAAGAAGCACGTGAAAAAGCTGACGCTGAGATCAAGAAGCTCAAGAACATGTCACCCATGTCCGCCGAAGCGACCGTGGTGCGCAACTATCTTGACTGGATGCTGTCTATTCCGTGGGGAAAGAAGTCCCGCGTGAAAAAAGACCTTGGCCACGCGCAAAAGGTTTTAGACACGGATCACTACGGTTTGGACAAAGTAAAAGAGCGCATTGTCGAGTATCTTGCGGTGCAGCAACGCTCAGCCAAGCTGAAGGGGCCGATCATGTGCCTTGTGGGCCCTCCCGGTGTGGGTAAAACCTCACTTGGTAAATCTGTGGCGCGCGCGACGGGCCGCGAGTTTATCCGCATCTCTCTTGGGGGTGTGCGGGACGAATCCGAGATCCGTGGACACCGTCGGACGTATATTGGCTCAATGCCAGGTAAGATCATTCAGGCGTTGAAGAAGGCGAAAACTACCAATCCGCTCATTTTGCTCGATGAAATCGACAAGATGGGGCAAGACTTCCGTGGTGATCCGGCCTCTGCGATGCTTGAAGTGCTTGATCCAGAGCAAAATGGCACATTTGTCGATCACTACCTTGAGGTGGAATACGACTTGTCCAACGTGATGTTCCTGACAACGGCGAACTCTTATAACATGCCGGGTCCGCTTTTGGACCGGATGGAGATCATTAGCCTGTCGGGATACACAGAGAATGAAAAAGCCGAGATAGCCAAGCAGCATCTGATTGAGAAGCAGAAAAAGAACCACGGCCTGCGCAAGGGTGAGTTCGAGTTGAGCGATGATGGTCTGACGGGTGTGATCCAAACCTACACCCGCGAGGCGGGTGTGCGGAACCTTGAGCGTGAGTTGGCCAAGATTGCCCGTAAAGCAGTCACGAAGATCATTAAGAAAGAGGCGGAGACCGTAACAGTTACCGCTGACAACCTTGATGAGTTCTTAGGCGTGCCGAAGTACAAACACGGTCTTGCGGAAAAAGAGGACCAGATAGGTGTCGTCACAGGTCTTGCCTACACGTCTGTTGGTGGCGAGCTGTTGTCAATCGAAGCGCTGAGCCTGCCGGGCAAGGGCCGGATGAAGACCACAGGTAAGCTTGGAGATGTGATGAAGGAATCCATCGATGCGGCGTCGTCGTACGTACGCTCGGTTAGCCCTGCGATTGGTGTGAAGCCGACGAAGTTTGATGCCGTGGATATCCACGTACACGTCCCCGACGGTGCGACGCCCAAAGACGGGCCAAGCGCAGGTTTGGCGATGGTGACGTCTATTGTATCGGTGTTGACCAAGATTCCAGTGCGCAAAGATATCGCAATGACTGGTGAGGTATCGCTGCGCGGGAACGCCATGCCGATTGGTGGGCTGAAAGAAAAACTTTTGGCGGCGCTGCGTGGGGGCATCAAAACTGTGCTTATCCCGCAAGAAAACCTTAAGGACCTGCCGGACATTCCTGACAACGTCAAAGAAGGTCTTGAGATTATCGCGGTGTCCCACGTGACAGAAGTTCTTGAGCATGCGCTGATCCGCCAACCCGAAGCGATTGAATGGGATGAAGCGGCAGAAGAGGCGGCAGCCGCAGCTTTGGCGGCAAAAGCCTCTGCGACAGGTGCGACTGCGCATTAGGCAATTGCCTGTTTAGCAGAGCGATAAAATACGAAAGGGCCGCAGGTTTTCTGCGGCCTTTTTTGTTTGTGAAGTTTTCGCCTGGGCGTTGTATCAGTGGGGATCGTTACCTTGGGGCTTTCGCACACCCGCCGTCATAAACGAAAAAGGCCCGCCGAAATGGCAGGCCTTTCTCTAATTCTTTCGACTAAGCGCTCAGGCTTAGCTTGCAGCTGCGAGCAACAAAAGCGCCATGATTGGAACCAGGATGCCTTGTGAGCTGCTTGATGTTGTATCAGCAGCGATAACTTCTGGAGCAACCATTGCGTCGGACAGGCCGCCAGCGAATGTTGGTGTTGCGAATGCCAGTACTGCACATGTTGTGATAAAGGTTTTTTTCATTTTGTAAGCTTTCATATACCGCAAGTTTATAACTATAGCCCTGTCATATCATCTTGGTGGTCATGGTCAATTATTGTGTAAAATATGACTTAATTCGCCGCAAAACTGCCCAAAAGTGGTGCGCAGACACAACAGGTGGGTACGCGGCAGGCTCAATTAACCCTTTGCATATATCGGGTGTAGCTGGTCTGCGGGCTTTGCGCTAGGCTGCTAGTGTATTGGAAACGTTTAATAAGTAGGAGGCCGCATTATGGCCAAGACACCTAAATCATCGGTTCAAACGGCTGTATCCACAGCAAAGGGAAAATATCAGGAACAACAGCAGACACAACCGTTGGATCCAACGTTGTGGCGGTGAAAACGGGGATAGGCTCGGCACCGGTCGAGGTAACGCCTAGCCTTCGCAAAAAGGAATTGATCAATCGTGTCGTGAGTAAAGGCGGTGCAAAGCGTAAAGACGCTAAACCTGTTGTTGAGGCCATGCTTGATGTTCTTGGGGACGCGTTGGCACAGGGCGAGGAACTCAATCTGCAACCTTTTGATAAGCTGAAGATTAATCGACAAAAAGAAATGGCTGGTGCAAAAGTGTTTGTCTGCAAAATTAGGCAACGCAAAACGGTGCAGCGAACTGGCGCAGACACCGAATAATAGCTGGATCGTGATAGGGACCACCCCAGCCTGATCCAAGACAATCGAGGTAAAGCTGAGATGAACAAAACCTATCCGGACCTATTGATCATGCGCCACGGCGAAACGGAGTGGAACCGTGAAAGCCGTATGCAGGGTGCTCTTGATAGCAGCCTGACGCGACTTGGCAGACAGCAGGCGGCTGCGCAACACGCGATACTCCAGCGTATTGGGGTTGATGGGTGGCGCGTGCTAAGCAGCCCCCAAGGTCGGGCTTTGCAAACTGCTGAAATTGCCGTGGCGGGTTTAGGCGAAATTGAGACAGATGACCGTCTTGCTGAAATCACCGTTGGCACATGGTCAGGGCGCCTGCGTCAGGACTGCCTTGCGGAGCTGCCAAGCGATGCAGTGGTTGAAGATACGCCGGACGGGGCGCTCGCGCTTTACAAATACGCGCCGCAGGGCGAGGGGTTTGAGGCCCTTCGTGTCCGTGCGCAATCATTACTTGATAGTTTGACAGGGCCGACCGTGCTTATCACCCACGGGATTACCAGCCGAATGCTGCGAGCGGTCATTTTGGGGCAAGCTACAGAAAACCTTGGGAAATTGCCGGGCGGGCAGGGTGTTGTGTACCGCCTGAGCGGCGGTGTTCAGACAAAACTCGAATAAGGGTGAAAAAGGGGGTTGCAGCGCCCAAAGGTTTGGCGCTAATACACCGCTCATCGGGTCGTTAGCTCAGTTGGTAGAGCGCTTCCTTTACACGGAAGATGTCGGGAGTTCGAGCCTCTCACGACCCACCATTCCCCCCCCCGATATTCTATTTATGTTTCAAATGCGCTGCGCATAATTTACGTTTTTATAACTTCAACTACAGTCACCGAAATAATTGAATTTTTGTTACAAAATGCCGCGACTTCCGCTTGACGGGGTGGCGGTGCGTGGGTATCTGCACGGAACGCGTCAGGTTTGGCGTGTAGCAGTGGGCGGTTGTAGCTCAGTTGGTTAGAGTACCGGCCTGTCACGCCGGGGGTCGCGGGTTCGAGCCCCGTCAACCGCGCCACCGCTGCTAAGTCCAAACCAAACGTGTGAGATGCGCGGTTGTAGCTCAGTTGGTTAGAGTACCGGCCTGTCACGCCGGGGGTCGCGGGTTCGAGCCCCGTCAACCGCGCCACTCTCACCTTTTTCACACATTAATAGCTCTCGTTGGACTACTACCTCTTCGGTTGCTTCAGTGTGCGCGTTGTTCACCGTTTATGAAAAAAGCGCGGTGGTTGTTCACCACCGCGCTTTGATTTGTTTTGCAGATTATTGATCACCTACAGTGATAGCGCGTCCAGCACCCTTGCCCAACTGCGCATCCCTTTGTGGAAACTTTCAAGGTCATATTTTTCGTTGGGTGAGTGGATTGCATCATCATCGCGGCCAAAACCAATCAACATCGCGTCTGTGTCCAATTCGGTTTTGAAGTGTCCCGCGATCGGAATTGAGCCTCCGCAGCCCACAAACGCCGCAGGGTTTGGCCACTCATCCGACAGAGCAAGACGCGCTTTTTCAAAAGCCGGATCAGCCGTGGACATTTGCACGGCTGATGAATTTCCGTGGCCTTTGAATTCAACGCTACAATCCGCAGGGAGGGCATCTTGGACCATTTGGCGGAACGCTGCACGGATCGCGTGGGGGTCTTGAGTGCCAACAAGGCGGAAGCTAATTTTTGCGCTGGCTTTCGACGGCAGCACGGTTTTGAACCCGTCGCCAGTGTAGCCTGCGTTGATGCCGTTCACCTCACAAGTTGGGCGCGCCCATAACATTTCAAGGGCGGTTTTGCCCTGCTCTCCGGCCAGCTCAGACAGGCCGACTGCGTTAAGAAACGCCGCATCATCAAAGTTCAAATCTTCCCACTGCTTTTGCAGCTCAGGCGACATTTCAGGCACGCCCTCATAAAAGCCGGGCACAGTCACGCGCCCTTCAGCGTCATGCAGCGAGGCAATGATTTTTGACAGCACGCGAATAGGGTTAATGGCAGCCCCGCCGTACATGCCAGAATGAAGGTCAATCCGTGGTCCTGTGATGGTAAGCTCTTCGCCTAAAAGGCCACGCAGTTGTGTTGAGATAGCAGGTGTTTTGGGGTCGAACATGCCCGTATCGCAGATCAGCGCCAGATCAGATGACAGCTCATCTTTGTTTTCGCGCATGAACGGGATCAAAGATGGCGATCCGCTTTCTTCTTCGCCTTCAAAGAAAAAGCTGACGTTGATGGGCAGGCTTCCGTGCACAGTAATCCACGCGCGACACGCCTCCACAAAGGTCATCAACTGGCCTTTATCATCTGCCGCACCGCGCCCGCGAATGACTTTGCCCACATCCGTATCTTCAAGCGCTGGCGCGAATGGGTCACTATGCCAAAGATCAAGCGGATCAACGGGTTGCACGTCATAGTGGCCATAGAATGTGACGTGTTTACCCGTCCCGTTTGTATGACCAACCACCATTGGATGGCCCGGTGTTGCGCGTTTTGTTGCGGTCACACCCATTGAAGCCAAATCACTTACCAACCAATCTGCGGCTGCGTCACAGTGTTCTTTGAAAGTGGGGTCTGTTGAAATCGACGGGACGCGCATCAACTCGAAAAGGCGCTCGGTCGCGGCGCTGAGATTTTCGTCGATGTGAGACAGGACAGGATCGAGATTGGACATGCTAGCGCCTTATTTTAGCTAAGTTTTGCCGCACCCTAGGAGCCTTTGGTGGACCTGTCCAGAAAGTGGATATAGGTTAACAGAAATTGAGAACAAAGGAGCGAAATCATGCGTATTGTTGGGGCGATTGGAGTGTTTTCGCTGTGTGTATTCGGGCAAGTTGCAGGCGCAGATCCGGTCAGTAATGCTGAGGCGAAAGCGCAATTATTCAGCCTTAAGGGCCGTGAAGTAGAATTGATCACCTGCGACTGGCTGACACCTGATAATGCGGCGTTGGTTGAACAAGTGGCCGAACAACAGTTGTATTACGCAGCGATTGCCGCATCACCAGATGATGGGATCCTGAACCCAGCTACGATCGCTGCGGCCAACGATCACACGATGGACGTCGCCCGGGCTAAAGCGTTGTCAGCTTGTGACGCGGCTAAAAGGGGCCAAACCGCCTGCGAGATCGTTGCAATGGTACGCCCGCGAAATTTTGAGCCGGTTGATCTGACTTTATCGCACGGCGCTACAGAAGCATGGCGCAAATCGTACCGCCGCGTGCGCGGTGAGAAGGCGTTTGCTATCTCTCCCACAGTGGGGACTTTTATCGTTGCAACCGGTGAAGGGGCCGCGTCTGCGGCGCTTAGTGCATGTGCTGAGCAGGCCCAAACGGACGACTGTCTCATCGCTATTCAGGATTGATCTGACGCAAAGTGACAAAATGTAGCGTGTGCTAGTGGATTTCTGGACACTATGTACTTTATAAGCGCCCTATCGGGAGAGACATATGACGTTTGACACACAGCTAGATGCAGCCCTGCAACGCCTTCACGATGAAGGGCGTTACCGCACGTTTATTGATATTGAACGGACGCGGGGGCAATATCCGCACGCTGAGTGGACACATCCCGATGGCAGCCGCAAACCAGTCACCGTTTGGTGCGGCAATGATTATTTGGGTATGGGGCAGAATGAAGAAGTGCTGACCGCAATGCATGAGGCGCTTGACGCGACGGGTGCTGGCTCTGGCGGGACGCGCAATATTTCTGGCACGACAGTATATCACAAACGGCTTGAAACGGAGTTGGCGGATCTTCACGGCAAAGAAGCGGCGCTGCTGTTTACGTCCGCTTACATTGCGAATGATGCTACGCTCTCAATGCTTCCCAAACTGTTCCCTGGATTGGTGATTTTGTCTGATGCGTTGAACCACGCGTCGATGATCGAGGGTATTCGCCGTAACGGTGGCGATAAACGTATTTTTAAGCACAACGATTTGGATGATTTACGTGCGCAACTGACTGCGCTGCCTGCGAACACACCGAAACTGATCGCGTTCGAATCAATTTACTCAATGGATGGCGATTTTGCGCCAATCGAAGCAATTTGTGACATCGCCGACGAATTTGGTGCGCTGACCTACATCGACGAAGTGCACGCCGTTGGCATGTACGGCCCGCGCGGTGGCGGTGTGGCTGAACGTGACGGGTTGATGGACCGGATCGATATTATTAACGGCACGTTGGCTAAGGCGTACGGCGTGATGGGGGGATATATAGCGACCTCTGCCAAAATGGCGGATGCTGTGCGCTCCTATGCGCCGGGCTTTATTTTCACAACCTCACTCCCGCCGGCAGTTGCGGCTGGTGCGGCTAAATCAGTGGAAGTTCTGAAGCGTCGCCAAGACCTTCGCGATGTCCATCAGACGCAAGCGGCTATTTTGAAGACGCGCTTCAAGGCGCTTGGCCTGCCTGTGATTGACCACGGCAGCCACATTGTGCCGCTGATTGTTGGCGATCCGGTGCATACGAAAGTGCTGTCTGATCACTTGTTGCAAGACCATGGCATTTACGTGCAGCCCATTAATTTTCCAACGGTTCCGCGCGGTACCGAGCGTCTGCGCTTTACGCCGTCACCGGTTCATGGACGTTCAGAAATTGATGCATTAGTAAGCGCATTGGACAGTCTGTGGTCCCATTGTGCGCTGAATCGCGCTGACTTAACCGGTTAGAATCATACTGCTGTACTCCTGTTTGTTATGTGTTAATAAAGTGTTAGTTAGCGTGGGGGCACCTCGAATCGCGTGTGCGATTTCGGTAATTGTGGTAGGGCAGGCTATGATCGGGCGCATTTTTGCACCGCAGGAGGTAGAAGAAGAAATCGTCGCACCCAAAGGGTTCGATGATTTTGAGCTGAAACTTGGCGACATGATGCGCGGCGAGCGTGCTACCCTTGGAAAATCCCTTCTTGATGTACAGCGTGAGCTTAAGATCAAAGCAGGGTATATTTCGGCCATCGAAAACTGTGATCCCACAGAGTTCGACGGCCCCGGTTTCATCGCAGGCTATGTGCGCTCCTACGCACGTTATTTACAGATGGACCCTGAGTTCGCCTTTCAGAAGTTCTGTGAAGAAAGCGGTTTTGTCACGGCACATGGCATGTCGTCTGAGGCCTCGAGCCCGCGCCCCGTAGCACCTTTGGCAGCCTCCGCACACCGTAATGTATTCGACGACTCTTCTACGCCGTTCGTGCCCAAAGCCGACCCGTTTTTTGCGCGCATTGATGCGGGGGCCATTGGTACTGTCTCTGTCATGATTGCGCTAATCGGTGGCATGGGTTTTGGTGGCATATCCATTTTGCGCCAAGTCCAGCAAGTTGAATTCACACCGGTTGAGCAGATCCCTGTGGTCGCCTCAAGCATCGACCCACTTTCGCCTGCGCCGCAGCTAAATACTGGCGCGTCGGGTTCTGGGATCCAAACCGCTGCACTTGCGCCTGCGCGCAACAACGATGCGCTAGACCGTTTATACCGCCCTGAGGCGCTTGATGTGCCGGTCTTCACCCCGCGTGATGCGCCGATTGCTACTATTGATCCAGGCACAGTCGGCACATTCGCCACAAGTGGCGGTGATTTTGCCGCCTTGAATGTTCCTGCGGATGCGTCGCAGGTGCAAGTGGTAGACGGCCCCGCACCGGAAGTGGTTCTGTTTGCCGTGAACCCGACATGGGTGCGCGTGCGAAGCGCCGATGGGTCTATCTTGTTTGAGAAAGTTCTCGAAAAAGGTGAAAACTATGCGCTGCCAGTAACCGAAGAGACGCCCGTTTTGCGGGCAGGCAATTCGGGATCTCTTTATTTCAAGGTTAACGGGCAAATCGTTGGGCCCGCAGGGCAGGGCGCAACGACTGTAAACAACGTGCAACTTGCGTCTGCTGACCTGAGTGCAGCCTATTCTGTTGCCGACCCTCTGGAAGATAGTGAGCTGTTCTCGCTGCTCGAAAATCTTGATGCGCCTGATGTTTTGCCGCGCCCGCGCACCCGCTCTATTGAGAGCATCGCGGCGGCAAAAGGCAGTGTAAGCCTTATTGCATCGAAACCTTCATGGGTGCGGATTACGGACGCAAAAGGTACGCGCGTTTTCGAGAAGACTCTGCAGCCCGGTGAGCAATACACTCTTCCTGCGGATGTGGACGCTCCGCTATTGCGGGCGGGTAATTCAGGCGCGCTCTACCTCAAGCTTGGTGATGCGCTGGTTGGTCCCGTTGGGTCGGGTTCGGCAACGGCGCGCAATGTGTCGCTTACGGCGTCAGATATCAGTGCGAAGTATTCGGTTGTGGACACGGACGCATCACCGTCATTGAAAGCGCTGCTTGATCAATAGGCCGCTGACGAAAGTGCCAAATTCCACTTTTCTCTGGCGTGAAATTTCGTATCACTGTGTAAGAAATCCGCTTGCGGTGAACTCAGACGTGGCGCTTGCCCACGCGGCACTGTAAGGTACGGTTGACACTTAAAGAAGGCCGCCAGATGTCCATCAATCACGTTCGTCCATGGAAAAACATTTACCGTCGTAAGAGCCGCCAGATTATGGTGGGCTCGGTTCCGGTGGGGGGCGATGCTCCGATTGCTGTGCAGACCATGACGAACACGCTGACCACAGATATCAAAGGTACCATCGCACAGGTACAGGCGGCGGCTGAGGCGGGCGCTGATATTGTGCGCGTTTCGGTGCCTGATGAGGCGTCGTCAAAAGCGCTGAAAGAGATTTGTCGCGAAAGCCCCGTACCGATCGTTGCGGACATTCATTTTCATTACAAACGCGGCATTGAGGCGGCTGAGGCCGGTGCTGCGTGCCTGCGGATTAACCCGGGCAACATTGGCGACGAAAAGCGGGTGAAAGAAGTTATCAAAGCGGCACGCAACCACAGTTGTTCAATCAGGATTGGCGTTAACGCGGGTAGTCTTGAAAAGCATTTGCTTGAAAAATACGGCGAGCCGTGCCCCGATGCGATGGTTGAAAGTGGTCTCGATCATATCAAAATTCTGCAAGACAATGATTTTCATGAGTTTAAGATCAGCTGCAAAGCCAGCGACGTCTTTATGTCTGCTGCAGCCTACCAAAAGCTGGCGGATGCAACGGATGCGCCGATCCACCTTGGCATTACTGAGGCAGGTGGCTTGGTCAGCGGCACCATCAAATCTGCGATTGGCTTGGGCAATCTGTTGTGGATGGGCATAGGTGACACCATTCGGGTCAGCCTGTCTGCCGATCCTGTCGAGGAAGTAAAAGTCGGCTTCGAAATTCTAAAATCATTGGGTCTGCGCCACCGCGGCGTCAACATCATCTCGTGCCCCAGTTGTGCCCGCCAAGGCTTTGACGTGATTGAAACCGTTGAGACCCTTGAGCGCCGCCTTGAACATATCAAAACGCCGATGTCGCTGTCGATTATTGGGTGTGTTGTGAACGGTCCCGGCGAAGCGCTGATGACCGATGTTGGGTTTACCGGCGGCGGCGCGGGCAGCGGTATGGTTTATCTGGCGGGTAAGGCCAGCCATAAGATGAACAACGCGGAAATGGTCGATCATATCGTTGAGCAAGTTGAAAAGCGTGCAGAGGCGATTGAAGCGGAGCAACCTGCCGCTGAATAACTTTCAAATTGCGCGTAATTAACATCTGACAGCCGTCAAAGCGGTGTATAAACTGCTGCGTGATGGTAGTTAATTTAGTGCAGCGTCGCTTTGATTTGCGCGGCGTAAAGTCCAACGATAATTTTAGTAATCCCGAGATGTGGCTGCGCCTTCTGATCATGGAGACGGCCTCAATTATGTTGTCTTTGCGGTTGGATGATGCGGCGTTTATGCTGATGTTCGGGGCCTACGGGATTGCGGTTGTTGTATATGCGACCACGGTGAGTTTGATGCGGCGGTATGTCAGCTTTGGGATGTTTTTGTGGGTTGGCCTTTTGTTTGCGGTCACGGTCATCATAATGCTTGGCCTGATCTTGTATCTGTTCGCCTATCCGCAACCCACGGCACAGGTGTTGGGGATGCTGTTGTTTGCGGGTGAGACTGCGCGCTTAGTATCCATTAGGACGATGACAACGACGTTTTTGCGTCTTGAACTGATGCTTTTGATTTTCTGTGCGGCTGGCATGGGAGCTGTGCATTCAGCGCGGGTTGGGTTCTACCCAAATGGTCTTATTATGGTGGTTTCAGTGGCTGGCTTTGGGATGTATCTTGCATATGCAGTGCTTAGATTGTCGAAATTTCGAGTCACCATCACCAACGTTTAGGAAGGTGAGCGTGACGCGGACCGTTTGCGTGCGGTAGGGCAGCTGACGGGTGGTGTTGCCCATGATTTCAATAATTTGCTCGCAGTGATTGTGGGTAACCTTGAGTTGCGCAATACGGCCAAGAACCCGGGGGAGTTGGAAATACTGTTACGTGAGGCAGAGGACGCGGCGTGGCGCGGGGCAGATCTGACAAGCCAGTTACTGGCCTTCTCGCACCGCCCAACCCTTTTGCCGCGCAAGGCCTCCGTTAGCGAGATTTGTGATACGGTTATTACTTTTGCGACACGTTTGTTGGGCGACCGACATCACATTGTACGTGGCATCTTTACGGGACTGCCTGCGATTTATGTGGATGCAGGTAAGCTTGAAACGATCGTGCTAAACCTAATTCTTAATGCCCGCGATGCCATGAAAGACGGAGGGCACATCATGATTGATGCAAGTGCGACCCGCCTGCTTGCTCAAGAAACACTCAGCCTTTGGATCAGTGATACTGGCAACGGGATTGAGCCGCATTTGCTGGAAAAAGTGTTCGAGCCGTATTTCACAACCAAGCCAGTCGGCGAGGGGTCCGGTTTAGGTCTGTCCATGGCCCATGGCTTTATGGAACAGTCAAATGGCCGCCTCGATTTGGTCAGTACAGTGGGCGAGGGTACCCGCGTAGGCCTGCATTTCCCCGTCTACACCGGTGATGAACTTCCAATGCCCGTGTTCGCCGCTTAGCTGCGTTTTTGGCCCACGATATCGCGCATCCCGTCCAAGGAGACATAACCGCGTACCATTTGATCACCCATCACAAAAGTCGGCGTGCCCGTGATGGATAGACGCTGGCCCAGCAGACGGTTGTTATCGATGATCGCCTTCACCTCCACGCCGTTCATCTTTGCCAACACCTCATCACCGTTGAAGCCAAGGCTGCTTGCAAGACGGCCCAATGTGGTGTCAGACGTGCCTTGTTTCAAGCTAATCAGCGCATCATGGGCCAGTTTGTAGGCGTCATTTCCATGCAGCAGCTTTACGGCAATCGCAAATTGCGAACTGCGTAAACTGTCTTGGCCCAAGATCGGGAATTCTTTCACGATGAGGCGGATGTTTTTGTCCGATTGGATTAGCTGCTCAACTTCCGAGTGCGCTTTGCGGCAGTAGCCACAGCGGTAGTCGATAAATTCAACAATCGTCACATCGCCCTCAGGGTTGCCCCCGACCCATGCGTTGGGATCTTCATAAAGCGCCTTGGCGTTTACGGCCAAAAGCTGCGCATCGTTTTGGGCGGCTTGTTGCGCTTGGCGTTGTTCCAGAACTGCAAAGGCTTCCATCAACACGTCTGGGTTCTCGAGTAGGTAGGCGCGAACTTCGGCCCGAAAATCAGCCCGTTCAGCGGGGGTTAACGCAGATAAATCAGTTGCCTGTGCGGCAGTTCCCAGCAGGGCGGTTCCCACCGTAAAGGCGAGGGCTTTGGCAGTTTGACTGATCATCAACGTTTTCCTTTTTCTGAGGTCTTGGCAGCAGCAAGCACATCATTGGCCCGTTGCCAAGGGGCAGAGCCACGGGGCAACAACCCTGCGGCGCGGTTTGCATGTATGGCGGCGTCTTTCAAACGGCCCCGCAACGCATAGCGTTCGGCAATGCTAAGGGACGCCATCCCGTTGTTTCCGGTTTTGGCGTAAGCGGTGCCAAGGTCGCGCAGGATGCGCCCATCAAGAGAATCGCGTGCGCGCGCTCGTTCAAGTGTGTCGCGGGCCTTCGCATTTTGACCCACCGCCAACAGAGCGCGCCCATAGCCGCCCCGAATAAGCGGCTCATTTGGTGCAAGGCGGACAGCGCGGCCGTAGGCAGCAACAGCCGCATCAAAGTCACGACCTTCCAGTTTCAGTTGCCCGTCAAGTTCGTGCACGTAAGGATTATCCGGTGCGTTGGCGACAAGCCGCTTTAGTGTGGCGCGGGTTTTGTCGCGGTCGGGTTTGCGGTGGTGCGCAATTGCTTGGCGCATCAGCGCGACGTGGTCGTTTTGGCCACGGGTACGGCGCAGTGTCCAGCTTGGTGCGCGGGAATAGGCGCTGATCTTGCCTTGGATGATCTCGAACCATGCGGCGTTTAATGCTGGGGTTGGGTAGTCGCCCGCGTTGCCTGCGGCAAATGCTTCAAGGGCCCGAATACGGTCACGGGTCAGCGGATGGGTGCGCACATAAGGGTCCTGACGCCCAATGTTTAGCGCCTCTTGCCCGCGAAAAAGGCGCATCACATCAACGGCAGCACTTGGGTCAATCCCTGCGCGCACCATATAGCGGCCTCCGGATTGATCGGCGCTGCTTTCTTCGGCGCGGGTGTGACCGAAAAAGCGGCGAAGTGCGGAGCCAGATGAACCGACAGCGGCGGCGGCACCTGCCTCTGGACTGCCTGCTGCGGCCCCGATGATCAACGACAAAGCCGTTCCGATGCCTGCAGCGGTGCGCGCATTTTGAAAGTTAGCGGCGCGGCGTGCCAGATGCCCGTTGGCAATGTGGGCCGCTTCATGGGCGATAACGGCCTGCAATTCCTCGACGCGGCCCATGCGCATGATCAGGCCTGAGTGGATGAAAATAGCCGAGCCATCAATCACAAATGCATTGAGCGATTGATTGTCGACCAGCAGAATTTTGGTCCGCGACGCGCTTAGGCCGGCGGCTTGGAAAATGGGTTGCGCAATCGACCGCAGGCCGCGTTCAACTTCTGCGTCGCGCAGCAATGTTACGGCGTAACTGGGGATGGCGGCAATACACAACGCACACGCCAAGATAACTTTCGCCCACATGATGATTGACCTTCGCGTATGGGTTTGGTCTTGAACTCACAATCAGTATCGGAGGGCTTCATGGGAACTTCAAGGCAAGGATCGGTGCGAGGCACGGTTGATCCCTTTATTGTGATGGACGTGATGGCAGAAGCCGCGCGCCTTGAGGCCGAGGGCCGAACCATTATCCACATGGAAGTAGGTCAGCCGGGCACAGGTGCACCTGCGGGCGCACGCGTTGCAGCGGCAAAAGCGATGGAAGACGACGCGCTTGGCTATACTGTCGCCAAAGGTTTGCCCGCGCTTCGTGCGCGTATCAGTCAGCTATACATGGATTGGTACGGTGTTGCAGTAGATCCAGAACGCATCATCATCACCCCGGGTAGCAGCGGCGCGTTTGTCCTGGCGTTTACAGCGCTTTTTGATGCAGGTGACCGCGTGGCGATTGGCGCGCCGGGTTATCCAAGCTACCGCCAGATTTTTAAAGCCCTCAACGTGGAGCCTGTTGATCTGCAAACGCGTGCGGAAAACCGCCTGCAGCCGGTGGCGCAGGATATTTTAGACGCTGCCAAAGACGGTGGGCGCAAGTTTGATGGCATGTTGGTGGCCTCACCGGCCAACCCGTCTGGCACCATGTTGGACCATGATGCGATGCGCGCGCTCATCGAGGCCTGCGCGGCTGAACGTGCTGCCTTTATCAGTGATGAGATTTATCACGGCATTGAATATGAGGCCAAAGCGGTGACGGCGTTGGAGATCAGTGATGACGCGTGGGTCATCAACTCGTTTTCCAAATACTTCAGCATGACCGGCTGGCGCGTGGGTTGGATGGTTGTGCCCCAAGATCAGGTTCGCCGCGTTGAACGCTTGGCTCAAAACATGTTCATTTGTGCGCCTCATGTGGCCCAAGTTGCTGCACTGGCTGCGATGGATTGCGACGAAGAACTGCAGACGAATATGGATGTGTACCGCGAAAACCGTCGCTTGATGTTGGAAGGGTTGCCCAAGGCTGGCTTTGACAAGATCGCACCGCCGGATGGGGCATTTTATGTTTATGCGGATGTCAGTGAGTACACAGATGACAGTCGTGCGTTTGCATCAGAAATTTTGAATGAGGCTGGCGTTGCCGTGACCCCCGGTTTGGATTTCGATCCTGTGCGCGGAGCGACGACCTTGCGGTTTTCATATGCGCGCGGCACGGCCGACATCATCGAAGGGTTGGCGCGACTGACTGCCTTTATGTCCGCGCGTACGGGCTAAGCTTTGCGCCTACGCTGCTTGTCCGCTACTGTTCATGAAACACCAGCACGGTTAGTCATGCCCCGTTTTTCAAACTGTCTCTTTTTGGCTATTACTTTTTGTATCGCTTTGGTTGTGCAGCCATTCGGCCTGTCGGCGCAAACGTTGACGGCACGGGCCGATTTGCGGCTGCAGGACAGCTCTATTTCCCCCATCTGGCGCGGTGTTGATGTGCAATTGTCACTGACCCAAGGTGTCCCGTTTCGTATCAAACATGTAAATGCCCCCCATAGAGTAATCATTGATTTCAATGGGCTGTCTGGAGAAGCTAATGTTGATGATATGATCCGCTCACAACGTGTAACGGATATTGGGTTCGGTCAAATTAGGGCTGGATGGTCGCGGATGGTGCTCACGCTGGATGGGCCGATGACCGTTGGCAAATCGCAGATGCGGATCAAACAAGACGGCAGCGGCGCGATGCTTAGCTTTGTGCTGCGCCAGACGGATGAGGCGGGTTTTGCCGCGGCTGTTGAGGCAGATGGGCGCGGCGTTGCGTTGGCAATTGAGGGCACGTCTGGTGTCCAAGACAGCGCTGCGAATGTGCCCGAACAGGGCCTGACCATTGTTTTGGACCCCGGGCACGGCGGCATTGATCCGGGCGCCGAAGTGCGCCCCTACCAAGAAGCGGCATTGATGCTGAGTTTTGCACGGGCTTTGGGCGAGGCGCTGATCCGCGATGGGCACCGCGTTATTTTGACTCGCAACGATGATGTGTTTGTGTCCCTGCGCGAACGGGTCTCGATTGCCCATAAAACGCACGCAGATGTGTTAATATCGTTGCATGCAGACGCGCTAAGTGGCGGTGGGGCGCGGGGTGCTACGGTTTACACCCTTGCGGATGAGGCGACCGATGCGGCCAGCGCACAGTTGGCCCGCGGTCATGACCGCAGTGATATTCTGGGCGGCGTGGACCTTGTGGGGCAAGACGACACCGTAGCCGGTGTTTTGATTGATTTAGCGCGGCGTGAAACACAACCGCGCGCTGATCGGTTGGCCGAATTATTAGTGGGCGGCATCAAAGCCAGCGTTGATGGCATCAACTCGCGCCCGCGCAGACAGGCGGGCTTTGCGGTGCTCAAAGCGCCAGATATCCCCTCGGTCTTGGTCGAGTTGGGATTTATGTCGGACGCCCAAGATCTTGCAAACTTAACCAACCCCGAATGGCGCGCCCAAGCAATTTTGGGGCTGGTGGATGGGGTTCGCCTTTGGGCGGCTGAGGACGCAGAATTGGCCAAACGGACACGTCAATGAGCGGCGGTCTTTCGCACAACCGTGATGCGGGTTGTTTTGACGCGCCTGCGCCCCCACTATATAACCTATTCAAAGTTCAGGGCATTCGGGTGGATTAAATGCTGCGGTCGATTTTTTCTTTCTTCGGTGCGATTTTTAGCAGCGTAACTTTGGCGCTTTTCTTTGGGGCGCTGACCATTGGGGCCGTCTTTTGGATGTACGGCCGTGATCTGCCCAGCCACGAAAGTCTGGCGCAATACACGCCGCCGACGATTAGCCGGATTTATTCCGGTGAGGGCCGCGTAATTGATGAATTTGCGCGCGAGCGGCGGTTGTTCTCGCCCGCAGATGAGATCCCTGAGCTGGTAAAGGGTGCGTTTATTTCTGCTGAAGATAAGAACTTCTACACCCATGCAGGCTATGATGCGCGCGGGATGGCCGCGGCTGCGGTTGATGCGGTGAAATCGCGCGGCTCTGATGTGCGCGGGGCTTCGACGATCACGCAGCAGGTGATGAAAAACTTTCTGCTGTCGGGTGACAGGTCGGCTGAGCGCAAGATCAAAGAGTTGATCCTTGCCACGCGCATCGAAGACACACTCAGCAAAGATAAAATTCTTGAGCTTTACCTGAACGAGATTTTCCTTGGGCAAAACTCCTATGGCGTTGCCGCTGCGGCGCAGACCTATTTCAACAAGGGTCTTTCTGAACTGACCGTCAGTGAGGCGGCCTATCTTGCGGTACTGCCAAAAGCGCCGTCGCGCTATCATCCGGTGCGGCAGGTGGAGCGCGCTGTGACGCGTCGCAATTTCGTCCTGCGCGAGATGATGGAGAACGGCTATATCACCCGCGATCAATATGAGTTGGCCAAAGAAGAGCCCCTTCGCACGGTGCAAACTGGCGATTACGAAGGCTTTAAGGCGCAGCTTCCGGACCGCGATTATTTTACAGACGAAATTCGCCGCCAATTGAGCCGCGATTTTGGTGAGGACGAGTTTTTCAGTGGTGGCATGTCAGTCCGCGCCACAGTCGACCCCGAGATGCAGGTCGAGGCCGCTGATGCACTGCAACGCGGTTTGGAAGCCTATGATCGCAACATCGGCATCTGGCGACCTACGGGTAAAACACTGCCCGAAGAAGTACTGGGGGATGAGGCGGCGTGGCGCGAGGCGCTAAGCAACGTTGATATTTCGCGCGATATTTTGCTTGAAAACAAATGGTATCCGGCGGTCGTCCTTAGTGTGTCTGGTGACAGTGCACGCCTTGGGATCGAAGGGGTGACAGACCCCGAGGCTGGCGGTGTGATTGCGGCCAATGACGTGACCTGGGCGCGCCGCCAAAATGCCGATGGCAGCACCAGCCGCCAAGCCCGCGTGCCTGCAGACCTGCTGAAAGTGGGTGAAGTTGTGCACGTCCGCCGAATTACCGCAGATGCAGATGGCAGTTTTATCCGCTGGACCCTGCGCCAAGTCCCCGAAGTACAGGGCGGCTTTATGGCCATGGACGTCAACACGGGCCGCGTTTTGGCCATGCAGGGCGGCTTTTCATACCAGCATTCCGTGTTCAATCGTGCCACCCAAGCCAAACGCCAGCCAGGTTCGTCATTTAAGCCGTTTGTCTATGCAGCAGCCTTGGATAGTGGCTACACGCCCGCAACAATCGTGGTGGATGCGCCAATTGAAATTGATACGCCCCAAGGCCTGTGGCGTCCGCAGAATGCCTCGAAAGAGTTCTATGGCCCAACGCCCGTGCGCACAGGGATTGAGCAGTCGCGTAACTTGATGACGATCCGTCTGGCTCAAGAAACCGGCATGGATGTTGTGGGTGATTATGCGGAACGTTTTGGCATCTACGGCCCCGATGAGATGCGCCGCTTTTTGGCAAACTCTCTGGGCAGTCAGGAAACCACTCTGTTCAACGTGGTCGCGTCCTATGCAATGTTTGCTAACGGCGGTGAACGTGTTGAGCCTACATTGGTTGACCGCGTGCAGGACCGTTTCGGGCGCACAGTTTATAAGCATGACCAGCGCGTCTGTGAAGATTGCCAATTTGCAAGCCTTGAGGCGGGCTTTGCGCCGCGGATCACTTCAAACCGCGAGCGGGTGCTAGATCCTATCACGGCCTATCAGCTGACATCGATGCTGAGCGGTGTGGTTGAGCGGGGTACAGCGCGCTCAACGGTAAATTTGTCGGTGCCTGTTGCAGGTAAGACGGGCACGACAAATGACGCCAAAGACGTCTGGTTCGTGGGGTTCACGTCGAACATCGTTGCGGGGTGCTACATCGGGCATGACACACCGCGCGGCCTTGGCCGTGGGGCATCCGGCGGCGGTATGTGCGGGCCGGTTTTCAATCAGTTCATGACAAAAGCGGTTGAGAAATACGGCGGCGGTGCTTTTGACGTGCCAAGCAGCTGTCAGTTTCTCAATATCGACCGGATTACAGGTGCGCGCTTGCCCCAAGATGCGTCTGGTGAGGGTATCGTCTCGGAATGTTTCCGCGAGGGCGAAGAGCCGCTCTTTGGGGTGACGTTTGATGGTGGTTTTGCAATGGGCAGTGATCTTCCGCTTTTTGATGATGTGGCAGAGGCCACCAGCCGTGAGGTGACCACATCCAGCGGCAAAAAGGCCCGTGTTGCGCCCAAAGCGAGTTTTGGATCACTCTCATCTGGTGGTCTGTATTAGACAAATGACTGCTACCTGTAGGCGGCGCCTCTGCGGGTCTGGCTTGTGGGGCGCGCGCCCCTAGGCTAGAGCAGGTGTAGATAAGTTGAAGGCCTGTAATTCTATGCGCGCAGAAATCCAGAACATCGTTACCGAGATCGAAAAGTCCCTTGAGTTGGTCCGCCAGCGTATGGATATCGAGACTGCGCCGTACCGCCTTGAAGAGTTTAATGCCCGCGCAGAAGATCCTGACCTTTGGAATGATCCGGACAACGCGCAAAAATTGATGCGCGAGCGACAGGTTCTGGTTGATGCCATGGCCGTTGAGAAAAACCTGACCCAAGCCTTGGCGGACAATATTGAGTTGATCGAATTGGGTGAAATGGAAGACGACGCGGATGTGGTGGCAGAAGCCGAGCAAGCCCTGCGTGACCTGAAAGAAACGGCCGCTGCGAAAGAGCTTGAGGCATTGCTGAATGGCGAGGCCGACGGCAATGATACCTTCCTTGAAATTAACGCCGGTGCCGGCGGAACAGAGTCGTGTGATTGGGCAAGCATGCTTGCGCGGATGTATGTCCGCTGGGCCGAAAAGAAGGGCTATAAAGTTGAGCTGCAATCGGAATCGGCTGGTGACGAAGCGGGCATCAAGTCTGCGGCGTACAAGATCAGTGGTCCAAACGCCTATGGCTGGTTGAAGTCCGAAAGCGGCGTGCACCGTTTGGTGCGTATCAGCCCGTTCGATAGCGCCGCCAAGCGACACACGTCCTTCACGTCAGTCTGGGTTTATCCAGTCGTCGATGACAACATCGACATTGAGGTGAACCCCGCTGATATCCGGATTGATACGTATCGTTCATCTGGGGCGGGCGGACAGCACGTGAACACGACTGACTCGGCCGTCCGGATTACACACAACCCAACAGGCATTGTTGTGACCAGTTCTGAGAAATCTCAGCATCAGAACCGCGATATTGCGATGAAAGCGTTGAAATCGCGCTTGTATCAAATGGAGTTGGACCGCCGTAACGCGGCCATCAACGAAGCGCACGAAAACAAAGGTGATGCTGGTTGGGGCAACCAAATCCGCTCGTATGTGCTGCAACCTTACCAGATGGTGAAAGACCTGCGCACCAGCTTTGAGACGTCCGATACCAAAGGTGTTCTCGACGGTGATCTTGATGGCTTGATGGGCGCGACGCTGGCGATGAATGTTTCCGGTAAATCGCGCGCAGAAGCTAATGCGGAAGACTAACGTAGCCCTGCAGTTAGCTTGCCAATAAGCGCTGATCTGTAGCAAAGATTGACCGCTTGATCCGCTGCGCGCTACGCTCGTAGAGTGACTACCTCAAAGATAGACCGCATGGCGTGACAAAATTTCGTGCCCCTAAGCGCAGTGATTTTACGCGTGCGCTTCGGGCAGGGGCGGTTGATTTGGTGCGCTACCCAGCGTTTGCACTGGTGCTTGCGGGTGCCTTTGTAATCATCGGCCTTGCAATTGCCACGCTGAAATATGCCTCTGGGCACAGCTATTGGTTTGTGCTTGCGGTTATGGGATTGCTGATGGTTGGCTCACTTGCGGCACTTGGGTTTTATTTGATCAGTTGGCAACATCATCGTGGGCGGCCCATCACAATGTGGGATATTTTGTGAGCCATCTGGGCGCTTAAAAATGGACAAGTGCCGTGGCTTGCGGTGATTGTTGTGGTGATACTGCTGTTTTGGTTTTTCCTTGGACATATGCTTTTTGCGCTGTTTTTAGGTCGACAGCCGATGGTCAATATTTCGTCCAGTGCAGAGGTGTTTCTAAGCGCCAACGGCCTTACCATGCTGGCAATTGGCACAGGCGTCGGCGCTGGCTTTTTGACGCTGATATTCTCAATGACGCTTTTCGGATTGCCGATGCTTATTGATCGTGATGTTGATTTTATGACTGCGGGTCTTGCATCAATTGCTCAGGTGATGGCCTATCCCGTGCCCTATATGATCTGGGGGGCGGTGATTGGTCTTGCCTCAATTGCGGCAATTATTCCCGCATTTCTGGGGATGTTTATTGTGCTGCCGCTCTTTGGGCACGCCACATGGCATCTGTATAAAATTCAACAAATTCCGGATCACTCCCGCCCACAAAAGTCCGGCTGATGTCGGTGCAAGATAATAAAAAAGGCGCCCCGAAGGACGCCTTTTAAAATTGTATGCCTTCGCCTGTTATGCAGGCTTGGTTGGCGCAGGCTTTGGTGCAGGCGCTGATTTAGCACCGGCTGCCAGTGGGTCGTCCTGACGTTGAACGGACCCCTCGAAATGCGCGCCACTCTCAATTGCGATTGTCTTGTGGATGATGTCACCCTCAACGCGTGCAGTTGATGTCAGGCGCACTTTCAGACCGCGTACGCGCCCAACGATGTGACCGTGAATGACAACGTCGTCAGCAATAACTTCGCCTCGGATCGTTGCGCTTTCGCCGATGGTCAGCAAATGGGCGCGGATGTCGCCTTCTACTTCGCCTTCAACTTGAATATCGCCCGCGGTGCGCAGGTTGCCTTTGACGTGCAGATCGCTAGAGATCAGCGATGCTGGCGCTTTGGGTTTAGGCGCAGATCGCTTGAATTCGGGTGTCGACGCTTTGGCTGCCGCAGGAGCGGGGGCCGCAGTTGTGTCATCGCTTTTGGGTGCAGGATCGTTGATTTTGCTTTTAGAAAACATTTTGACCAGCCTTGATATAGATCATTGGGTTGATGGGACGCCCGCCAACGCGGATCTCGTAGTGTAAGTGCGGTCCAGTGGACCGGCCAGTGTTGCCAATATCACCGATCCGGTCCCCGCGCGAGACCCTTTGGCCTACTTTTACGCGAATTCTGGATTGGTGGGCATATCTTGTTTCGATGCCGAAGTCGTGTTTGATCTTCACCAAACGTCCATATCCTGACGACCAGCCAGCAAAAGTTACTACACCGTCCGCTGGTGCATAGATCGGTGTGCCGATCGGTGCCGCAAAATCTGTGCCGTTGTGCATACGGCCCCAGCGGGGACCAAACCCAGAGGTGAAACGATAATTGTTCGTCACCGGCATTGTGAACGGTGCTTTTTGGGCAGCGATTCGATAGAGGTTCAGCTCATCGAGTTTACTGATGATGCTGTTGGCACGTTCGGCACTTGGATCAATCTCCCCGCGGGTCGAGAAGGACAAAGGGGCGAGGGGGCCGCCTTGTCCAGAATACCCACGGCGCACTTGCTTGAGAAGATTATCCGTCGACAAACCTGCCTTGCGGAACATCTTGTCCAGCGGCTCGACTGAAACTGTCATCGCTTCCTCTAGGGCGCGGAAAATTTCGTTGTTGCGGTCTCCAAGGATTTTGAGCTCTGCGGCCATTTCATCGGCGGCAATCAGCGCGGCCTGAGCGTCTGCCACAACTGTGTCCCGCTCGCCTGCGGTTTCCGACAGGGCACCGGCCAGGTAATCGACGGTGGTTTCAAGGTCACGCGCGGCGCTCAGCGGATTCTGTCCGGTTTCAGTTTCACCCTCGAGGGACGCGTTCAACTCTTGCAGCTTTTCACGGGCGTCTTCGCGCTCTCCGCTCACGCGGCGCAGAGTTTCTTGGAAAGCTTCCATCCCAATTTCAAGCTCGCGGCGCCTTTCTTGGGTTTCCAACAATTGCGTCTGCATCACAGAAATCTGGCTCAGGGCAGTGTTGAACCGTTCTTGAGAGGCCAATGCTTCGGCCGCGCGGGCGTCACGTTCATCCGCCAGCGCGTTCAGTCGTTCAAGATAGAACGCTTGATCACGTTTCGCCTGCTCGCGGAAATTGCCAGCGCCGATGCTATCCATGATCAAAATTGAGGTAGCGATGATCGACCAAGCGATAACGGCCGTACTGCCAACGATGCCAACTAATTGGGTCACGGGTTTGAGCAGAATATAGCGGGTCTCATTGTCTGAACGCAAAAACAACCGCCGCTCGGGGAAGACGTTTTCAAGGCGGTGGTTCAAACGGTTCATCCAAGGTAGTGCCAAAAAACTGTTCCGTTTCGGTTTGTTACGTCACGATGGCTCTGCGACCTGACTGCAAAGTACATCCTTCACAATGGTTTAAGGCGGTGGTTAATGGACCGCAAACAATTTTGGCCCCGGGCAAAGGTGCGTGGGCATGCAATGGTTCAAAACTGGCGGGTTCTTGCCGAATATTTAAGTGGGCACGCAGATACTTAGCGCACAGCAGCACTTTCGCTGAGTGGCCAGTAAAAATCTGGTGGAATACCCGCTTCTGCGCGCTTCTCTTCGTTGAACGGCGGCTTTAGCGCGCTGTGGAAATATTTTCGGACAAGGCGGTGGAATGTTGGTGTCGGATCAAGATTTTGGCGGCCACATAGAAAGTGAAACCACTTTGAGCCGTAGCTGACATGATGCACTTCTTCGGCGTAGATCACTTCCATCGCTCCAACGGCGGCGGTGTCTTTTGCCTGTTTGAATAGCTTAATCATACCAGGTGTGACGTCGAGACCGCGCGCCTCAAGCACCATAGGAACCACGGCGAGACGGCCCAGAATATCATCGGCTGTATCTTCGGCGGCGGACCACATGCCAGCGTGCGCATCAAGACTACCGTAATGCGCGCCGTAATTGGCCAAACAATCGCTCATGAGGCTGAAATGTTTACTCTCCTCATCGGCAGATTTCACCCAATCATCGTAAAAACTGATTGGGAAATCGACCCGTCCGCCAAAGCGCGCAATGATGTCCCAGTGCAGATCAACGGCGTTAAGCTCGATGTGGGCAACGGCGTGCAACATGGCCACGCGGCCCTCGGGTGTGCCAGGTTTGCGGCGGGGCACATCACGCGGATCAAGCAGCGCGGGTTTTTGTGGGCGCGCGGGGCGCAACGGCGGCACTGCCGTGCCAATTTCAAAGGGTGCGCCCGCTTCGCGTGAGGCAAACCACTCCGCCGCGTATTTACGGGAGAGGGCCGTTTTTTCCGCGCCATCTGCTGTTTGCAAAACATCTGTCGCCATTTGCGTGAGAGAGATCATGGGCGCTCCGTTTAGGTGGTTTTTGCCGTTTAGCGTGAGGGTTATGCGACGTCTAGGGCGCGCACGGCCTCAAGCACCGCTTCGACGTGCCCCGGCACTTTCACTTTCCGCCAGATTTGCGCGATTTTTCCATCGGGCCCAATCAAGAATGTTGCACGTTCAATTCCCATGTAGGTCTTGCCGTACATGTTTTTCTCGACCCAAACGCCATATGTCTCACACAAATCGCTTTCTTCGTCAGACACCAACACAACGCCAAGGCTGTGCTTCTCGCGAAACTTGTCATGCTTTTTCACGCTATCCTTTGATGCGCCGATCACCGCCGTGTTCGCGGCCGCAAACTCAGCGGCCATTTCGGTGAATCCAATCGCTTCTTTTGTACACCCCGGAGTGTCATCGCGCGGATAAAAATAAAGCACGACAGATTGGCCCGCATAATCAGTTAAAGAGACTTGCCCACCGCCATCGCGGGGCAGAGTGAACGGAGGTGCGATGTCGCCGATGTTGAGTTCTTTTTGTGTCATGATTTCGGTCCTATGTTTGTTTGTACTCGCGGGTGCGGATGCCGCGGATGACGCTTAGCCGCGTGCAATGCGATTCTGGTCTTTTGTTTTAGGCCATCAGCGGCGAATATAAAGGCCACGTCACAGCGCAGCGGCCGTCTTTTCGATATGAACACTTCTTCCGATCCTGATTTGACCGACACTGCCGCCGTTGGTGCGTCCAAGCGACGTGTCCCGTTCTTGGGGATTATGCGCGTAATTGCAGCGATATCGTTCTTGTTCGTCGTGGGTTTAGGGATCGCGGTTGGGGCCAATCTGGACCGTGCGATTACCGCGCCTGATTGGGTTCGCAAGGACGTCGAGGCCCGATTGTCCCAGATATTGCCGCGCGCGAACGTCGCTGTACGTGGTCTGCAAGTGACACTTGATCGGCAGTTACATACGCACATAACGCTTCAAGATATGGAGTTGACATCAGACGACGGCGCGCGCCTTGCTGTGTTGGCGGATGTTCGTATTGATCTTTTGCGGCGGGCATTAGCACGAGGGGAGTTGGCGGCGAAACGTCTTGAGGTAAGCGGTTTGCGCGCACGGGTCAGCCGTAACCTCGACGGTCGCTTTAACCTTAATTTTGGTTCGCAAAGTATCTCGGATGCCTCTTTCGGTGGCCTTATGCTTGATCTTGCGACTGTGTTTGAACAGCCCGGGCTAACAACGATTGATGCGATCGAGGCGACTTCGCTGAGTGTTCGATATGAGGACGGGGTCAGCGGCCAAGTGCTGACCGTGGATGGGGCACGCGTCTTGCTTGAGCAAGATCGGACTGGTGTTCGAATGCGTGCGGATGCAGCGGTCCTGACAGGGGGGGCTGACGTCACCACGTTTACTGCCACATATGACGTGCCAAGGCGGGCTACGGAGGCGGAAACAGAGACACCTTTGCCACTTGGCACTGTCGGGTTGAGCTTGACTGACGCGCGGGCCAGCCTTGTTGCGGGGCAGGTGCCAAGCCTTGCGTGGCTTGGTGTTCTGGACGCACCAATTTCAGGTGCGCTTCGCTTTGCAATTACGTCAGGGGGCGAGGCAGCGGATGTGTTTGGCACACTTGATTTGGGTGCGGGGGCGCTGGCGCCTGTGGCGGGTAGCGAACCTTTGCCCTTCAACTCAGCGCGGGCGTATTTTCAGTATGATGCCCCTGCTGAAAAGCTCACGTTTGATGAGGTGCGCGTTTCTAGTGATTTGGTCACAGCCGTCGCTTCTGGAACGGCATATTTGCAGGATCAAACTAATGGTGTGCCTGAAACGCTTCTGGGACAATTTGCAATCTCTACATTGTTGATTGATCCGCCTGACGCGTTTGATGTGCCCATTGAAATTCGAGACGCGGGGATTGATTTCCGCATGGAGATTGATCCGTTTGCAATTGATATCGGGCAACTCTACGGCAGGCCACAACCATTGGGCAATAATGCCGCTGTGGCACCAATGGTGCGAAGTGATGGTCGGGTTGCATCAAACATGGACGGTTGGTCTGTGGCGCTTAACCTTGAAGGGGACCGAACGGATGTTGCTACGGCCCTAAGCCTTTGGCCATTGACGGCCCTTCGACCTACCCGCGATTGGTTGGTGAACAATCTCGATGGGGGCACGCTTAAAAATGGCCGTGCGGCTGTTCGAATTTTGCCGAACCACAAGCCAATTGTGCAAGGGGGCTTTGATTTTTCAGATGCTACTGTGCACTATCTGCGTCCGATGGCGCCGATCAAGAATGGCGTCGGTGTCGCGAGTTTCGAAGGTGCTGCGTTCGCATTAGCGCTTAGTAGCGGTGCTGTTTTAGCGCCCCAAGGTGGGGCCATTAATGCTGGTGGATCTACCCTGTGGGTAGGTCCGAAAGAAGGCAGAGCTTTGCTTTCGCTAGATCTGAAATCAGACAGCACAATTACCGCAGGGCTGGCCTTATTAAACCAAAAGCCGCTGGAGATATTGAAGGATGGGGCTTTGCCTGTCACATTTGCTGACGGACGTGCAGACGTAGATGTCAGGCTCGACGTCCCGCTTATAAAAGACCGTAGGAGCGACTCAACCATCTTTGATGCTGAGGGTGTCCTGACGAATGTTACTAGTGATGCTATTGTTGCGGGGCGTAGTCTTTCTACAGATCAGTTAAACATTAAAGTCTCCCCGCAAAGTATTGAAATAAAGGGGAAAGCTAGTGTTGACGGTGTAAACCTGAGCGGAGTTTGGCAGCAACCCATTGGGAAGCCACAAGAGGGTGTAGTCGCTTCCCAACCTAGTTTGCGTGCTGTCATTGATCTTACGGGCGACGCGTTGGCGGAGTTCGGGATCGTATTGCCGGATGGGCTTTTTGTTGGGGCCACTCAAGCAGATATTGAAGTGGCGTTAGACGAAAACGGGGGCAGTTTTACGCTGCGCTCCGATTTGCAAGGCGCGAAACTCTCTATCCCTGAATTGGGCTGGCAAAAAGACGTAGAGTCAACAGGCAGCTTGGTCATGAGCGGTAGGCTTGGAACGCCAGACAATCCCGCAATTGTGGAGAGGTTTGAACTGTCTGGTAGCGGACTTCGTGTAGCAGGGCAGATTACTCTTGATCAAAGCGGAGCGCTTGCTATGGCATCGTTTTCAAGTGTTGAGGTAGGTGATTGGTTCGCGGGTGCAGTTGAGCTGGTTGGGCAAGGAGTTGGTCAGCCTCCAAAGGTTAATGTGACCGGAGGACGGCTGGATTTGCGCCGTGCCCGTCAGGCTGTTGATGGCGGTGGTGTGAACGGGGCGAGTGGTGGCGCGTTGAACATTGCCCTTGACCGAGTGATCGTGAGTAACAGCCTTTCGTTTACAGATCTACGGGGCGAAATAACTCCCCGTGGGGGACTTAATGGACGCTTCAGGGCACGCGTGAATGGCGGCGCTGTGGTTACGGGAACTTTGGTGACGGTCGCCAATGGAACAGCTATTCGGCTGCGCAGTGATGATGCGGGCAGCGTCGGTGCCGCGGCGAAGTTAATAGGGACCGCTAAAGGCGGTGCGCTTGATCTGATACTGAAGCCAACGCCGACGTTTGGGGTGTATGACGGCACGCTCTTGGTGACGGACACACGCATTTTGGAAACGCCCACGCTCGCAGGACTTTTGAACGCGATTTCGGTCGTCGGATTGCTGGATCAAATGGCGCAGGGCGGCATCTATTTTAGCAATGTCGAGGCATCATTTCAGCTCTCATCCTCGGGGCTCACGCTTTATTCTAGTGCAGCAACAGGTCCGTCGATTGGGCTGTCCATGGACGGTGTTTACCGCTTCTCCGATCGTGCGATTGATATGCAGGGCGTGGCATCGCCGCTCTATGTTTTGAATGGGATTGGCCAGGTCTTCACTAGACGTGGCGAGGGGCTGTTGGGCTTCAACTTCGATTTGTCTGGCAAGGCACCGAACCCCTCTGTGCAAGTCCAACCATTGTCGATATTCACGCCTGGAATGTTTCGTGAGATATTTCGCCGACCACCGCCGCAACGTGAAAACGACTAAAGGATTGAGACAAATTGAAACTTTCTGATTTCGACTTTGACTTGCCGGACAATTTGATTGCAACACGTCCTGCGGTGCCTCGAACAAGCGCGCGGTTGTTGGTGGCCAGCGGCCCAAACACAGGCACCATTACGGATGCGCGGGTCTCAGATTTGACCAAATACCTGCGCAAAGGTGACCGCTTGGTTTTGAACAACACCAAAGTCATTCCAGCGCGTTTGACGGGGACACGGACGCGGGATGCTGAGCAGGGGCCAGTGAGTGCTAAGATTGAGGTGACATTGTTGACACCACAGCCCGATGGTGGATGGTCGGCGCTAATTAAGCCTTTGCGCAAAGTTGCGGTAGGCGAAGTTGTCGTATTTACTAATGATCTCACCGCGACACTTACCGCTAAGGCCGACGGTCAGGGGATTTTGGAGTTTAATCTTACTGGCGATGACTTTGACGCGGCGCTGAACGCTGCCGGTGCCATGCCTTTACCGCCTTATATTGAGGCAAAGCGGAAGGCAGATGCACAGGACAAGACGGATTATCAAACGGTGTTTGCGCGCCATACCGGCGCCGTTGCGGCCCCGACGGCCTCGCTTCACTTTGATAAACCTTTGTTGGAAGCGCTGGCCGCACAGGGCGTTACATTTACCGAAGTAACGCTTCACGTGGGGGCGGGCACGTTCTTGCCCGTCAAAGTTGACGACATTTCAGATCATAAAATGCACGCGGAGTGGGGCGAAATTACCAAAAGTGCTGCAGCCGAGATCAATCAGACAAAGGCAAAGGGCGGCCGCGTCATTCCCGTTGGAACCACAGCGCTTCGGCTAATCGAAAGTGCAGCAAAAAACGGCACTTTGGCGGAATGGCGGGGCGAGACGGACATTTTTATCACGCCCGGTTTTGAGTTTCAGATCACCGATGGCTTGATGACAAACTTCCATCTGCCAAAGTCTACGCTGATGATGCTTGTATCAGCTCTGATGGGGCAAGAGCGGATCGTAGAAATTTACGACCACGCAGTGCGCACGGGATATCGATTTTTCAGTTACGGTGACAGCTCGCTTTTATTGCCGAACGGTTAGAACGGCGCTGCTTGCATGCAACGAAGCTTCTAAAACGACACTAAATGTCTATTTTGATTGTTGATTGTTGACGCGACTCAGATAGGGCGAACCTCAAAGGCAGCACTGTGTAAAGAGAGGGGCGTCATGCTACAAGTTTTTAAAGGGTCGTGGGCACTTTTGCTCGGAATGATGCTGCTGATGGTGGGCAACGGCCTTCAGGGAACGCTTCTTGGTGTGCGCGGCGGCCTTGAGGGTTTTGGCACGTTCGAAATGTCCATCGTGATGTCGTGCTATTTCGTTGGTTTTCTGGGCGGCTCCAAAATGGCGCCCGAGATGATCCGCCGTGTGGGGCACGTTCGGGTCTTTGCTGCACTTGCAAGTTTTATCTCGGCGGTTTTGATCCTTTATCCGGCTTTTCCGCATCCCGTTGCGTGGGCGCTTGGCCGCATTGTGATCGGGTTTTGCTTTTCTGGTGTGTATGTGACTGCGGAAAGCTGGCTGAATAATTCCGCAGATAACGCGCACCGCGGCAAAGCACTGTCGCTTTATATGATCGTGCAGATGTTCGGCATTGTGGCCGCACAAGGTATTTTGCTGACTGGCGATCCATCGGGTTTTGTTTTGTTCATCATTCCGTCTGTGTTGGTTTCCATTAGCTTTGCGCCAATTTTGCTGTCAGTTAGCCCGACGCCTGCATTTGAAACGACCAAACCTATGACTTTACGTGAGCTGACGCGCATTTCGCCATTGGGCTGTGTCGGCATGTTCTTGATGGGGGGCGTGTTCTCCGCACAGTTTGGGATGGCCGCGGTTTACGGCACCGAGCGGGGGCTGACGGTTGCTGAAATTTCAATTTTTGTGACGGCGATTTATCTAGGGGCCCTGTTGTTGCAGTACCCAATTGGCTGGCTTTCTGACCGGATGGATCGGCGGGTTTTGATCCTTGCTGTCTCTGTTTTCGGTGGTCTGGGCGGTTTTGCGGGCTTTCTTTATGATGATGTGTTTGTCCTTCTTCTGGGGGCCGGCTTCATTATTGGGGGCATGTCTAACCCACTTTATGCGTTGTTGATTGCTTACACGAACGACTTTCTGGAGCATGAAGACATGGCGGCTGCTAGTGGTGGTTTGATCTTCATTAACGGTATTGGCGCCATCGCGGGGCCGCTGATCACGGGTTGGATGATGGGGCTGGTTGGACCTGAAGGGTTCTTCTTGTTTGTGGCAGTTCTGTTGCTCGGGCTCGCGGCCTACGCAGGTTTCCGAATGACCCAACGCGCATCAACGTTCGATGTGGACGAAGCGACGCCTTACTCGCCCATTTTGGCCACGGCCAGTCCCGTGGCCGTTGAGGTCGCCCAAGAAATCTACATCGAAGCAGAGCTGGAAGAGGCGGAAAGTGCCGCAACGGAAACTCCTGCGGCCTAAATGCATCACTGTAGTGGAGATTAGTAGAAAGATTGCGCACAAGGGGGTTGTGCGGTTCTTTTATTACAGTAACGGTTTGGTAACAGGCATGCATAGGAGTAGCGTCATGACCTCACCAGAGACCGTTCTTTCTTTTTGGCTTGATGAAATTGGCGAAAAGGGCTGGTACGCGGGGGGAGAGGCACTTGATGCCAAAGTTCGCCTGAAATTCAAACCCGCGTGGGATGAAATGATGGCTGGTGGGATGTCTATGTGGCTGACCTATCCCAGTGGGGCACTTGCTTATATTATTCTTGCGGATCAATTTTCCAGAAATATGTTTCGCGATACTGCCCCGGCATTTGCCAGTGACCGTATGGCCTTAGCCGCTGCAAAGGCCGCTTTGAACAAAGGCTGGGATATGAAAATCGACGAGCCAGCGCGCCAGTTTTTCTACCTGCCTTTGATGCATTCGGAAAACCTGTGCGATCAGGAGCGGTCTGTGCGATTGATCATGACGCGGATGCCAGAGACTGGTGCAGATAATTTACTGCACGCGCGGGCGCACCGCGACGTTATCCGCCGCTTTGGTCGCTTCCCCTTCCGCAACGCAGCCCTTGATAGAGCTTACTCAGTTCACGAAGAAGCGTTTGAGGCGGAGGGCGGATATGGTGCGGCTGTCCGCGCAATCGCTGGATAATCACGGAAATTCAGTGGCTTAAGTCCTCATTCACAATCCGCGTGAGAGTGTTGCGATTTCTGGCGAATAAATATAGTTTAGCGTTAAACTATATTTGCCGGAGACATTATTATGGCAGCGACGTCCTTTGATTTAATCGTAATTGGTGCTGGCCCGGGCGGGTATGTGGCTGCTATCCGCGGCGCGCAGCTTGGGTTGTCCGTCGCAGTTGTTGAGCGCGAGCACCTGGGCGGCATTTGCCTGAACTGGGGGTGTATCCCGACAAAAGCGATGCTTCGCTCGTCCGAGGTTTTCCATTTGATGCACCGCGCCAAAGAGTTTGGGCTGTCTGCGGGCAACATCGATTATGATCTTGATGCGGTCGTAAAGCGCAGCCGCGGTGTTGCGGAGCAGTTGGCTGGTGGCGTTGGTCACCTGCTGAAGAAAAATAAAGTAACTGTCATCATGGGCGAGGCGTCAGTTCCTGCGAAAGGCAAAGTGACAGTCAAGACTGACAAAGGTGTGCAAGACCTAACGGCCAAGAACATCATCCTTGCGACTGGTGCACGGGCGCGTGAATTGCCGGGTCTCGAGGGGGATGGTGATCTCGTTTGGACATATAAAACGGCACTGACACCACCGCGCATGCCAAAGAAATTGTTGGTCATCGGATCTGGCGCGATAGGTATCGAATTTGCGAGTTTTTATAACACGCTTGGCGCGGACACGACTGTAGTAGAAGTGATGGACCGCGTATTGCCCGTTGAGGATGCCGAAATCAGCGCTTTTGCGAAGAACCAATTTGAGAAACAGGGGATGAAAATCCGTGAAAAGACCATCGTCAAACAACTTGACCGCGGCAAAGGAAAAGTTGTTGCCCATATAGAGAATAGTGGGAAAGTTACAACTGAAGAGTTCGATACGGTCATTTCTGCAGTCGGAATTGTTGGAAATGTGGGAGGCCTTGGCCTTGAGAAGTTGGGCGTAAAGATCGACCGCACCCATGTCGTTACGGATGAATTCTGCCGCACGGGTGTTGAGGGCGTCTTTGCGATTGGTGATATCGCAGGTGCCCCATGGCTTGCGCACAAGGCCAGCCATGAAGGCGTTATGGTCGCGGAAATGATTGCGGGCAAAAAAGTTCACTCAATTAAGCCTGAAACAATTGCCGGATGTACCTATTGTCACCCGCAAGTCGCATCAGTTGGTTATTCTGAGGCCAAAGCAAAAGAGCTTGGTTATGATATCAAAGTGGGACGTTTTCCGTTTATGGGCAACGGCAAAGCCATCGCACTCGGAGAACCAGAAGGCATGGTCAAAACCGTGTTTGATGCAAAAACGGGCGAGTTGTTGGGCGCACATATGATCGGTGCAGAAGTCACTGAACTGATCCAAGGCTATGTAGTGGGCCGCAAGTTGGAGACCACTGAAGAAGACCTGATGGAAACAGTTTTCCCGCATCCAACGCTGTCCGAAATGATGCATGAAAGCGTGCTGGACGCCTATGGTCGTGCGATCCATTTTTAAAGTCTGACCCTTTCGTTTGAGACGTCTGATGGGCGGTTGCAGTTTGCAGCCGCCCCTGTCATTTCAACGTCATGAAAATGAACATTGCGCAGGCAAGCGCGCCCTCCGAGCAAAGTGATTGGACGTTGGTAGCACTTGTGTTTGTCACAGGGCTTTTTGCCGCGGCTCAGTTTGGCAAAATTTCTCTGACCCTTGCCCCATTGGCTGAACTCTACGGCACTGACATTGCTGGCGTTTCGTTTTTTGTCTCGCTCGTTGGTTTTTTGGGCATCTTTTTGGGCGTGATAAGCGGGGCCGTTGTTGCGAGGGCCGGCCCGACGCGCGTGTTCATCTGGTCGGCAGGTATTGCCGCGATTATATCTATCCTTCAGGCGTTGTTGCCGCCGTTTGCGGGCATGATCGTGTTGCGACTGCTCGAAGGGCTCACCCATTTGGGCATAGTGGTTGCAGGTCCAACGCTGATGGCGGCGGTGACCAATGGCCGTGATCGCCCAATCGCGATGAGCTTATGGGCCATGTTTTTTGGAGCATCTTTTGCGGCTGTAGCACTCGTGGTGCCGCCACTGATGCAAGCCGGTGGTGTGGGATTGGTCTTTGCAGCCCACGGTCTGGGTTTTGCGGTGATTTGTGGGGTATTGATTTGGAGTTTGCCGGTTGTTCCCGCAACACCGGGAAAAATTGCGTTTTGGGGCACTCATGTTGCCATTTACAGCAGCCCGCCCGTCATGGCCCCTGCGCTGGCTTTCGGGGCGTACACGTTCATATATTTGGCCATCATCACGTTTTTCCCTGTCATGCTTGAACGTCCTGAGTTGTTTCAAATTATTCCGCTGATTAGCCTTGTTGCCACGTTCACCACAGGCTGGGTCGCCCGCCGTGTTGCCCCGTATACTTTGGCGGCCGTAGGGTATGTTTGGATCGTTTTTGCGGGGCTGGCGGTGTGGTCGGGCGTAGATTGGATGATTTATCTGCTGGCGTTCGGTTTGGGCATTGTGCCTGCTGCGTGTTTTGCTGCGATCCCGTCGTTGAACCCCTCTGCAAGTGACCGATCAATGGCCGCGGGGGCGTTGTCACAGATGGGAAATATCGGCACCACACTGGGCACGCCGGTGTTTGCGTTTACAATGCTGAGCGCAGGAATGTCGGGCCTATGGGTCGTCATCATGGGGGCCTGCGCGATTGGTTTGGGTCTAATCTATTGGATGACTGCAAAGATTGTTGCCCCGCAGAACTGACGTTCACTTTTCGTTCACATTTTTCCCTTGGCCGTTTTGACCACGCCGCCTATGTATTAATTCAGACTTAAGGGGGCGATATGCCAGAGCTGAAAAATATCGAAGTACGCGGCGCGCGTGAGCACAATCTCAAGAACATTGATGTTGATATTCCGCGCGACCAATTGGTGGTAATCACGGGTCTGTCTGGCTCTGGTAAATCTAGCTTGGCGTTTGATACGATCTACGCGGAAGGGCAACGGCGCTATGTGGAAAGCCTAAGTGCTTATGCCCGCCAATTCCTTGATATGATGGAAAAACCTGATGTTGATCACATCTCAGGTCTGAGCCCCGCCATTTCGATTGAGCAGAAAACAACGTCTAAAAATCCGCGCTCTACTGTTGGTACGGTGACCGAGATTTACGACTACATGCGGCTGTTGTTCGCCCGTGTCGGGACGCCGTATTCACCTGCGACAGGACTGCCCATTGAAGCCCAGCAAGTTCAAGACATGGTCGACCGCGTCATGGCGATGGAAGAGGGCACCCGTGGTTATCTTCTGGCGCCGATTATTCGCGACCGAAAAGGCGAGTACCGCAAAGAATTTCTGGAGCTGCGCAAGCAAGGTTTTCAGCGCGTCAAAGTAGACGGCACGTTTTATGAACTCGATGAGCCTCCGACATTGGATAAAAAGTTCCGCCATGACATTGACGTGGTCGTTGACCGTATTGTTGTCCGCGGAGGGCTTGAAACGCGGCTCGCGGATAGTTTTCGGACCGCTCTTGATCTTGCTGATGGCATCACCATTCTTGAAACCGCCGTTGTCGAAGGGCAGGAGCCCGAACGGTTTACGTTTTCTGAAAAATTCGCGTGTCCTGTTTCGGGTTTTATGATCCCTGAGATTGAGCCGCGTCTGTTTTCATTCAATGCGCCGTTTGGTGCGTGTCCTGCCTGTGATGGTTTGGGGCACGAGCTCTTTTTTGACGAACGCTTAGTGGTCCCTGATGCGACGCTCAAAATTTATGATGGTGCGCTGGCGCCGTGGCGCAAAGGTAAATCACCGTATTTTCTCCAAACAATTGAGGCCATTGCCAAGCATTACGAGTTTGACAAGAACACCCGCTGGAAAGACCTATCTGCCAAAGTGCAGCAGGTTTTCTTGCGCGGGTCTGGCGAGGAAGAGATTAGCTTTCGTTATGATGAAGGCGGCCGCGTCTATCAGGTCAGCCGCACGTTTGAAGGTGTGATCCCTAACATGGAGCGCCGCTACCGCGAGACAGATAGCTCTTGGGTCCGCGAAGAATTCGAGCGTTACCAGAACAATCGCCCGTGTGGCGCGTGTGGCGGATACCGTCTGCGTGAAGAGGCGCTAGCAGTCAAAATTGCAGGGCTGCAGGTGGGGCAAGTCGTTCAGATGTCCATCCGTGAGGCCTTCGAATGGTGCCAGAGTGTGCCTTCTGAGTTGAGCAAACAGAAGAACGAGATTGCAAAAGCGATCCTGAAAGAGATCAGCGAGCGTCTTGGGTTCCTTAACAACGTTGGCCTTGAGTATCTGACGCTGTCGCGCAATGCAGGTACGCTTTCTGGCGGGGAAAGTCAGCGGATCCGTTTGGCCAGTCAGATTGGATCGGGCCTGACGGGGGTTCTTTACGTGCTTGATGAGCCTTCTATCGGGCTTCACCAACGGGACAACGACCGGCTTTTGACGACCCTGAAAAACCTGCGCGATCAGGGCAATACGGTTATTGTTGTTGAGCACGACGAAGAAGCGATCCGTGAAGCGGATTATGTCTTTGACATTGGGCCCGGGGCCGGTGTCCACGGTGGACAAGTTGTTGCCAAAGGCACGCCAGCGCAGATTGCGAAGAACAAAAAATCTGTGACAGGTCAGTACCTTACGGGTGTGCGCGAAATTCCGTACAGCACGGATCGGCGCAAGGGGAATAAAAAGAAAATTACCGTTCGCAAGGCGACGGGCAACAACCTCAAAGATGTGACGGTCGATTTCCCGCTTGGGAAGTTTGTCTGCGTTACGGGTGTGTCGGGGGGCGGTAAATCTACGCTGACGATTGAGACGTTGTTCAAGACGGCCTCCATGCAGCTAAATGGTGCGCGGCAAACGCCGGCACCGTGTGAAACCATTCGTGGCCTCGAACACCTAGATAAGGTGATCGATATTGATCAACGGGCGATCGGGCGCACCCCGCGCAGTAACCCGGCCACTTACACAGGTGCTTTCACGCCAATCCGCGATTGGTTTGCTGGACTGCCCGAGGCCAAGGCGCGTGGCTATAAACCAGGGCGCTTTAGCTTCAACGTGAAGGGAGGACGCTGTGAGGCGTGCCAAGGTGACGGTGTCATCAAAATCGAAATGCATTTTTTACCTGACGTTTACGTGGAATGTGAGACGTGCCGTGGGGCCCGCTATAACCGCGAAACTCTTGAGATTAAGTTTAAGGGCCAGTCGATTGCAGATGTTTTGAACATGACAGTCGAAGATGCGCAGACGTTCTTTAAGGCGGTGCCGTCAATTCGTGAGAAGATGGACGCGCTTATGCGGGTTGGTCTTGGCTATATCAAAGTTGGGCAGCAAGCGACGACCCTGTCAGGGGGTGAAGCGCAGCGCGTGAAGCTGTCTAAAGAGCTGGCGAAACGCTCCACGGGCCGGACACTCTATATTCTTGATGAGCCTACAACAGGTCTGCATTTTGAAGACGTACGCAAGCTGCTCGAAGTGCTGCACGAGTTGGTGGAGGCGGGGAATACTGTCGTTGTGATCGAACACAATCTGGACGTTGTAAAGACTGCGGATTGGATCATTGATATTGGCCCCGAGGGTGGGGACGGTGGCGGCACGGTCGTTGCCACCGGCACGCCCGAGGATGTGGCGGAAGTCGAAGCGTCGCACACAGGTCGCTACTTAAAGCCTATGTTGCAGCCCCGTTCCGCACCCAGCTGACCCCGCCAATACCCAAACGAGGCTGCTCAATAAACCGCTTGCGGATGTGGGGCGGCTTGGTGCAGATGTGGTTCACAATTGACGACAAGGCGGCCCCTATGCGCATCGGACTTTACCCCGGCACTTTTGATCCCATCACATTGGGCCATATGGACATTATCCGGCGCGCGGCGGCGCTTGTGGATCGGTTGGTTATTGGGGTTGCTATCAACCGTGATAAAGGACCGATGTTCAGCCTTGAGGAACGTGTCGCGATGGTCGAGGCGGAAACCTCACCCTTGGCGCAAGCAGCGGGTGTTGAGATTATCGCCCATCCTTTTGAGAACCTCCTGATTGATTGTGCCCACGATGTTGGAGCAGGTATCATCATTCGCGGGCTACGCGCTGTTGCGGATTTTGAGTATGAATATCAAATGGTTGGTATGAACCGGCAGCTTGATGATAGTATTGAAACGGTATTTCTGATGGCCGAGGCACAGCACCAAGCGATCGCAAGCAAGCTTGTCAAAGAGATCGCGCGTCTTGGTGGGGACGTGAACAAATTCGTCACACCAACTGTTGCAGAGGCTCTGTCCCAAAAGCTGGCCTAGACCGCGTTTAAACAAAGAAAAGCGCGCATCCAAAGGTGGACACGCGCTTTTTGCATTGATCCGATGCAGTGGTCTTAGAGGAACTTGCCCATCGCAACTGCTGTGTCGCTCATGCGGTTCGAGAAACCCCATTCGTTGTCATACCATGTCAGGATGCGAACCATGTTGCCGTCCATGACTTTGGTTTGATCGGTCGCGAAAATCGATGAATGTGGGTCGTGATTGAAGTCCATGCTTACCAGCGGATCATCAGTTACGCCCAAAATACCCTTAAGCGGGCCCGAGGCCGCAGCCGCGCGGATCGCATCGTTCACTTCTTCAGCAGTCACATCGCGGGCCGCTTCAAATGTCAGATCCACAACCGATACGTTTGGTGTGGGGACGCGGATTGCAACGCCGTCAAGCTTGCCTGCAAGCTCTGGCAACACAAGGCCAACTGCTTTGGCCGCACCTGTTGATGTAGGGATCATTGACATCGCCGCTGCGCGCGCGCGGTAGAGATCCGAGTGCATCGTATCAAGCGTTGGCTGATCACCGGTGTAGCTGTGCACGGTTGTCATCATGCCTTTGACGATGCCGAAGCTGTCATTCAGCACTTTTGCAACGGGGGACAGGCAGTTCGTGGTGCAGGACGCGTTTGACACGATGATGTCATCTGCAGTCAATTCACCGTCGTTTACGCCGTATACAATTGTTTTGTCCGCATCTTTACCAGGGGCCGAGATCAAAACGCGGCTTGAGCCGTTTTCAAGGTGCGCTTGGCAGGCTTCTTTTGAGGTGAAGATGCCTGTGCATTCCATGACAACATCGACGTGTGCCCATGGCAAATCAGCGGGGTTGCGCATTGCTGTTACGGCGATGGGGCCGCGGCCTACGTCAATGCTGGTGTCGGTTGTTGTTACGGTCGCAGGGAAGCGGCCATGAACGCTGTCAAAACGCAGCAAATGCGCGTTTGTCGCAACAGGGCCGAGGTCATTGATGGCAACAACTTCGATGTCAGTGCGGCCAGACTCGACGATGGCACGCAATACATTGCGACCGATGCGACCAAATCCGTTGATGGCTACTTTGATTGTCATGGAACCCATTCCCTTACTGTTCGGACATTTGTTACCGCTAACAAAACGAGTTGAGACCAAAGGTCAAGGCTGAACCCCGTTTGTGATGAATTGTGAGCAAAGATTAGCGCCAAAAAGCGAGGTATTCGATAAGCTCGATCCCTTTTTGCGCCATAAACACGGTGACGGCAGTATCGTTACGCAAGATGTCCCATGTGATGGCGCCGATGATCACAGCACCAAGAAGTATCGCCAGCCTGTTGGTCATTTGTCGTTTGCCACGTGCCGGCCGCCTAATTATTCAGGCGCTCCGGCATGCTATAAAAAAGCGGAAAAGGCCGAGGCGCTGGTTAGTGAACCAAGCGTCCCATCATGCCTGCCACATCGGCCATACGCACGGAGAACGCCCATTCGTTATCGTACCATGCCAGAACGCGCACAGTGCGGCCACGCACAACTTTGGTTTGGTCAGGCGCAAAAATGCATGAGTGGGGCGTGTGGTTAAAGTCGATCGAGACTTTTTGCTCCGCATCATAGGCCAGAACGGCGCTCATTTGTCCGGCTGCGGCGTCGGCCATAATGTCGTTGATCTCTTGTTCGGTAACGTCGCGGCCCGCCTCAAACGTCAGATCAACAGCTGATACGTTTGGTGTGGGAACGCGCATCGCTGTGCCGTCTAATTTACCGGCAAGCTCGGGCAGCACTTCGCCCAATGCTTTGGCGGCACCTGTGGATGTTGGGATCATTGCCATGGCCGCTGCGCGGGCGCGGTAAAGGTCTTTGTGGCGGCGATCTAGAGTTGGTTGATCGCCTGTGTAGCTGTGAATGGTCGTCATCATGCCGCGCTCAATCCCAACAGTGTCATTCAGCACTTTGGCCAACGGGGCGAGGCAGTTGGTAGTGCATGACCCGTTTGAAATCATCCGCTCGTCCGCTTTTAGATCGCGGTGGTTCACACCGTAGACGATGGTGCGATCTACATGTTTGCCAGGGGCGGACAGCAGCACTTTCTTGGCGCCGCGCTCAAGATGGATCGCGGATTTATGGCCGTCGTTGAATTTGCCTGTGCATTCCATCAAGACGTCAACGCCGCTCCAGTCCAGCTCTTCCGGGTTGTAGGTGCTTTGAACGTCAATCGGACCGCGGCCCAGATCAATAGAATTGGCGTCAGTAGTGATCGTGCCGTTATAGCGTCCGTGAACGCTGTCATAACGAAGCAAGTGGGCGTTTGTCTCAATCGGGCCAGTGGCGTTGATCTTTACGACCTGCACATCGTTACGGCCCATCTCGTGGATGGCCGCTAAGGTGCACCGTCCGATACGTCCAAACCCGTTAATGCCTACTTTAACTGTCATGACCCGATCCTTTGGTTAGTGGCTCGTCTTACCATGGGCTTAGGGGGTCTGGGGGCAGGGGCCAAGACAAAAGGCGTTTTGCATCAACATGTTAGCGATAAAGGTGGCTTGGCGGTGTCTGTTCGCGCTAACGGGTCGCGCTAACGGATGCGGTGGTGTGTGAAGTTAAGCACGGCGGCAGTAGGTTTTGTATGCATTTGTATACGATTTACGCCGTTCGATAGAATCACAAACGGCGACCCCGTGATGAGGCCGCCGCGGTGTGTTGTGTGATCGAAAGCGCAAGACATGCCGCGCTTATCGTCATGCGATCAAAGAAGTGATTTTGCTTTGTCGGCCACGGCCTGTGCTGTGATGCCGAACTTTTCGTAAAGCACTTCCGCAGGGGCCGAGGCGCCGAAGCCTTCCATACCCACAAAGCCAGCTTTTGCTGCTTTGCCGCGCTCACCGCTCAGCCATTGATCCCAACCGAATTGTACGCCTGCCTCTACGGCAACGCGAACCGGACCACCGGGCAGTACACGCTTGCGGTAGCTTTCCTCTTGGGCTGCGAAAAGCTCCAAGCAGGGCATGGAAACAACGCGTGTGCCGATGCCATCGGCTTGCAAAATATCCCGCGCTGCCATGGCGATCTCAACTTCTGAACCTGTGGCCATCAAGATAACTTGGCGCTTGCCCTCTGCATCAGCCAAAACATACGCCCCTTGGGATGTAAGGTTTTTGGTTTTGTGTTCGGTGCGCAGGGTTGGCAAATTCTGACGGGTCAACGACAAGGTCGCCGGTGTCTTTTTGCTGCTCAACGCAAGTTCCCACGCTTCGGCGGTTTCAACTGTGTCGCATGGGCGGAACACGTGCATGTTTGGCGTTGCGCGCAACATGGCCAGATGCTCAACCGGTTGGTGTGTTGGACCGTCTTCACCCAAGCCGATGCTGTCGTGGGTCATGACGTATGTCACCGGAATTCCCATCAAGGCAGACAAGCGCATAGAGGGGCGCGCATAATCGGTGAAGCACATGAATGTCCCGCCGTAGGGGCGGATGCCACCGTGTAGCGCCATGCCGTTCATTGCCGCAGCCATGCCGTGCTCGCGGATACCGTAATACACGTAGCGGCCTTTGCGGTTGTCCGTATCAAATACTCCCAGATCGGCAGTCTTTGTGTTGTTTGAGCCAGTCAAATCAGCTGAGCCGCCGATTGTCTCGCTGCAGATCGGGTTGACCGCAGCCAGAACCATCTCGGACGATTTACGTGTCGCAACACTTGGGGCTGTTTCGCTGATAGTCTTTTTCAGCGCCTTGATCGTGGCAGATAGTTTCTTGGGGGCGTCACCAGCAAAAGCGCGGTTGAATTCGGCTTGCTTGCTGCCTGAAAGGGTTACGAAACGCTCTTGCCACGAGGTGAAGTCCGCGTTGCCGCGGCTGCCGATGGCTTCCCATGCGGATTTGATATCTGCGGGCACTTCGAACGGACCTGTGGTCCAGCCATAGCGTGCTTTGGCTTCTGCCATTGTAGCGGCGTCCGTAAGCGCGCCGTGTCCTTTGGACGTGTCTTGTGCAGCGTGGCCCAACGCGATGTGGGTTTTGCAGGCAATCATAGAGGGCTTGCCAGATTTCTTAGCCGCAACAATAGCCGCATCAATGGCAGCTGCGTCATGGCCGTCGATATCTTGGACGTGCCAGCCGGCAGATTTGAAGCGCATCACCTGATCTGTGCGGTCTGACAACTCAACGGTGCCATCGATGGTGATGTTGTTGTTGTCCCAAAACACGATCAATCTGCTTAGCTCTTGGCGGCCAGCAAGGGCGATAGCCTCTTGGCTGATACCTTCCATCAAGCACCCGTCACCGGCGATAACATAGGTGTGGTGATCCACGACTTTCTTACCGTAATGCGCGCGCAGGCTTTCTTCCGCCATGGCGAAACCGACAGAGTTTGCGATACCTTGGCCAAGCGGGCCGGTGGTTGTCTCAACGCCTTTGGCGTGACCGAACTCAGGGTGACCTGCGGTGATTGCGCCCCACTGGCGGAAGTTTTTTACCTGCTCAAGGGTCATGTCCTCGTAGCCTGTCAGGTGCAACAGCGCATAGACCAGCATTGAACCGTGGCCCGCCGACAGAATGAAGCGGTCACGATCCGGCCAATCAGGGTTCTTTGCGTCAAACTTTAGGTGCTTTTCAAAAAGCACAGTTGCCACATCTGCCATGCCAATGGGCATGCCTGTGTGACCGGAATTCGCTGCTGCAACACCGTCCAAAGCAAGCGCGCGGATCGCGGCGGCTTTCTTCCAGTGGTCAGGGTTCGCGCTGGCGAGCGTTGCAATGTCGATGGGCTCAAAGCTTGTATCAGGCACTGGGTGAATTCCTTTGAAGTGGCGTTGATAGTGGCATTTCCGTTCCCGATAGGCCGCAGAGGGGTGAATATCAAGCGTGCAGGCCCGCATTGGGCGCAAAAACTGGCGAATTGCTTGCAATTTCGGTGATCTTAGCAAAGATATTGAGGCGATAAGAAAAACAAGGATGCGAGCAGATGAGCGACATCGAAGATCTTGACCGGCGCCTAAAAGCGGCCCTTGAACGTATTGATCGCGCGATTGAAAGTGGTACGCAAATGCAGCCTCAACTTGAGCCTGCAGCCGAGGCCGCCATTGATCAAGCGGCACTTGATAACGCGATTGCCCAAGCCCGCGATGCAGAAGCGCAGGTTGCCGCACTTCAATCTGCACTAGATGCTGCGCAAGTGCAAAATACGCAGCTGTCTGCACACGTTGCCCAACTTGAGGCGGCGCAAGCCGAACCGGTACCTCAGGATACCCATCCGGACATGACCGCAGATGTGGCGCGGCTCAGTGCGGATGTGCAAGCGCTGCAAGCGGCGAACCAGCAATTGCGTGACAATAACATTGCATTGCGGGCCGCCAATGAGCAGGGGCTGGCTGATGCAGAACTGATCAACCAATCCGCCGAGGCCGAGTTAACAGCGCTGCGTGCGGCGCGTGCAGCTGACCGTGCGGAATTGGATATGATTTTGACCAATCTGCGCCCGATCATTGAGGAGACAGCATAATGGCTACTGTTGATATCACCGTTGGTGGCCGCACGTTTGAAGTGGCCTGTCAGGTTGGCGAAGAAAGCTATCTGTTGGCGGCAGCTGGCATGCTAGACGTTGAGGCGAACGTATTGATCGAACAGATCGGACGGTTGCCTGAGGCGCGGATGCTTTTGATGGCTGGCCTGATGTTGGCGGATAAAACCGCAGCCCTTGAGGATAAGACCAAAACCCAAGATGCCAAAATCGCGGAGTTGGAAGCAGAATTAGCTGAGCTGAAGGGCCGGCCGGCGCCTGAGCCCGAGCGGATTGAGGTCGCGGTTGTCCCGCCATCCATCACAGACACCCTGCAAGAGCTTGCGGCCCGTGCTGAGAGCCTTGCCCAAAAAGCCGAGGAACGTGCGGCAGGCTAGGTCTTTTGCACCCGCTATTATGAACAAAGCCCGCCGCGAGGGATATTCGCAGCGGGCTTTATTGTTTCAGCGCCAGCGTTTGGCGCGTGGCAAAATCACATACTTACGCGTTTGCTTCGCGAATTTGCTCTGCTTTTTCTTTGTCAAACGTCACAGCGTTTTCTGCGAAAAGCGTATCCAGCTCACCTGATAGGGTCATTTCTGTAATGATATCGCAGCCACCAACAAACTCGCCTTTGACGTAAAGCTGGGGGATTGTTGGCCAGTCGCTGAAGTCTTTGATGCCTTGGCGAATGTCTTCATCAGCCAGCACATTCACATCAGCGTATTCAACGCCCATGAAGTTCAGCACACCTGCAACCCGCGATGAGAACCCACATTGCGGCATCTCTTTGGTGCCTTTCATGTAGAGCACAACATCATTGGCCGCGTTGGTTTCGGAAATGCGTGTCTTTGCGTCGCTCATCTTAAATTACCTTTCGGAAGTAATGCTTTAGGCGGTGATCTTAATGTTTATTCAGGTGCCCGAGTGGTCAGCGCTAGAGCGTGTAATTCACCGTGGCTGCCGTCCATTTTGCCTTTCAGGGCTGCGTAAACGGCGCGCTGTTGTTGGACGCGGTTCTTGCCTTTGAAACTGGCATCCACGACCTCAGCGGCGAAATGCTGGCCGTCATCCCCTTGGACGGTAATTGTCGCTTCGGGAAATTCGGCACGGATCAGGCTTTCAATGTCAGTCGCTGTGATGGGCATGGTGGTGGTCCTTTTCGCTTGGAACAAGAGATAGGTAGGCCCGCGGCTCTATGCAAGTCGTCGAGCCGCAGGACCATGTCTATGTATGGGCCGGTTTAGGCCACGGACGCCGCAAAGCTGGTGCGGAAGACCTGTGACAGTTCTGCAAGAGGGGCTTCTGATCCGCCCATTTTGACTGCGTCGCCCGTAAAACGGCCCACTGTGGCGATGGTGACGCCTGCTTGACCTGCTGCAATCATTAATGCTTCGGCTTTGTCGAATGAGGTCGCAATCAAATAGCGGGCCTGATCTTCACCAAACAGGGTTGGGGTATCTGCACTGTCGAGCAGCACACCAACACCGGCGGTCTCGGCCATTTCAAACGCGGCGAGCGCGAGGCCGCCGTCTGCAATGTCTGTGCAGGCATCGATCCATTCGGCGTTGGCGCGAATGAAGTCACCATTAGCTTTTTCAGCGGCCAGATCAACCGCGGGCGCGTCACCGTCTTCACGGTTGAAGACCTCAGCCAGAAGGGCGGATTGGCCCAAGTGACCCTCGGCTTCGCCTACTTGTAGCAGTACGTGGCCTTCGCGCACGTCGCGGGCAATCAGTGCTGCTTCGTCCCGGATCAAGCCAACGGCGCCAATTGTTGGTGTTGGCAAAATAGCAGCACCATCGGTTTCATTGTAAAGGCTAACGTTGCCGGAAACGATGGGCATATCCAGCGCCTCAACAGCTGCAGAGATGCCCTGAATGGCGCCTACGAATTGGCCCATGATGCTAGGTTTTTCGGGGTTGCCGAAGTTCATGTTGTCGGTCGTTGCTAGCGGTGTCGCACCAACGGCTGTCAGGTTGCGGTAAGCTTCTGCAACAGCTTGTTTGCCGCCCTCAACAGGGTTTGCGCGTACGTAGCGTGGGGTAACGTCTGATGTGAAGGCCAACATTTTGCCGGTGCCATGTACCCGCACGATGCCAGCGCCCGCGCCGGGAATGCGTACTGTGTCGCCCATCACCATGCTGTCGTATTGCTCATATACCCATGATTTCGCGCCGTAGTTTGGTGTTGAGATCAGCGCGCGAAGACCGTCTATCGGATCAATTTGCGGAACATCTTCGAGGGGGGCGGCAGCTGGTGTCGGCTCCCAAGGGCGGTCATATTCTGGCGCGGTTGATGCCAGCTTGGAAAGCGGCAGATCGGCCTTGATCTCGCCGTTGAGAATGATCAAGAAACGGTCCTCGGCGATGGTTTCGCCGACGATCGCAAAGTCGAGGTCCCATTTGTCAAAGACGGCTTTTGCCTCGGCCTCAAGCTCGGGTTTGAGCACCATCAACATGCGTTCTTGGCTCTCGGAGAGCATCATTTCATAGGCGGTCATGTGCTCTTCACGCACGGGCACGTCTTCAAGGTTCAGCTTGATGCCAAGGCCACCTTTGTCGCCCATTTCCACAGCAGAGCAGGTCAGCCCCGCGGCGCCCATATCCTGGATCGAGATCACAGCGCCCGTTGCCATCAACTCAAGCGTCGCTTCCATCAAGCGTTTTTCGGTGAATGGATCACCAACCTGAACAGTGGGGCGTTTTTCTTCGATATTTTCGTCAAACTCTGCAGAGGCCATTGTTGCGCCGCCGACACCGTCGCGGCCTGTTTTTGCCCCCAAATAGACCACAGGCATGCCAAGGCCCGAAGCGGCCGAGTAAAAGATTTTGTCTGCATCAGCGAGGCCTGCGGCAAACGCATTTACCAAGCAATTGCCATTGTAGGCCGCGTGAAAGCGGACTTCGCCGCCAACAGTTGGAACACCAAAACAATTACCATAGCCGCCGACTCCCGCAACGACACCGTTAACCAGTTGCGGTGTTTTAGGGTGGCTTGGCTCACCAAATGAGAGCGAATTCATCGCAGCAATAGGGCGGGCACCCATTGTGAAGACGTCGCGCAAAATACCACCTACACCAGTAGCAGCCCCTTGATAGGGCTCAATATAGCTGGGGTGGTTGTGGGATTCCATTTTGAAAACAACGGCTTGACCATCGCCAATGTCCACCACACCTGCGTTCTCACCGGGGCCGCAGATCACTTGGGGGCCAGTCGTGGGTAGCGTGCGAAGCCATTTTTTGGAGGACTTATACGAGCAGTGCTCGTTCCACATAGCCGAAAAGATACCCAGTTCAGTGAACGTTGGAACACGGCCGATGATCTCAAGAATGCTGTCGTATTCGTCGGGGGAAAGCCCGTGAGCAGCGATCAGATCAGGCGTGAGTGCGGGTTCGGTCATGGCTCAAAAAGTCCCCTATGTGGCGTTGGGTATCTCTTAGAGCAGCTTTGAGAAAAGGGGAAGGGGCCACGCCTTTGGTTCTGGTTAGTGTTTCAGCAGGCGGGATCATGGCGCAAAAGCGGCAGAACTGGTGTTAGAGCCGTGTGATTTGGGCTTTCACGTAGCAGGCTTTCAACAGGCAGATCGTTGGCAAAGATGATGTGATGACGCTCAAACAGTAGGTTGTAATAGAGTGCAGTGTGCCGCCCGCGCATCGCCCTGATGCCTTTGCGTTTGGTCAGTTTGGTCGCGGGCACCAGTGCGCCATCGATGACAATACGGTGTTGCGGTGATGTGATAAGGTCTGTGCTGGGTGCGGTGCCGAATGTATTTGCGCGGATCAGGATGGGTTTCGCGGGATCATTGGGGCTGTGAAAACGCAGTCTCTCCGAGGTAAGCCGCAGCAACGGTTGTGGGCCAGCATCTTGGGTCGCGATCAGCTGCCCTTTGGTGAGCGTTTGAATAGGGCGCGGACCATTGGGGGTGCGGATCAATGTATCTGCCGCAAGACAAAGCGGGGCGGCGGAGAAACGGAAATTTGAACTGCTTAAGGTGCTGGCATCAACATTAACACGGACAAGGCTGTCGGCATTGTCGTAAGTGATGACTGCGTCAGAACCCCGTTGGCTCAGCCTGCTTTGAACATCCGAAAACGATGACATTTCGGCCATATCAAAGGCGATAATATCAGGCTCGGTATAATCGAAGTCATCAATCTGGTCATTACCGTGCCCGTCGCGAATGATGAAAACATCATGTGTGGAAAGGTTGCCGGCAACCATGCGATCATCGCCCGGTTCGCCTTCGATTGTATCTTGTTGGCCGCCCCCATAAATTGTGTCGTTGCCGCGCCCGCCGAGCAGAATATCATCGCCGTCGCCGCCATAAAGCGTGTCATCACCGCGCCCGCCGGTAATGTAGTCGTGATCGCTGCCACCAGAGAGTGTGTCGTCACCGTCTGACCCCCAGATGTCATCATTACCTTGGCCTGAAGAAATAGTGCCGTGGCCTGCACCGCCATCGAGTTTGTCGTCACCATCGCCACGGGATATGTGATCATCCCCTTCGTCGCCGTGAACACTATCGTTTCCCCGCCCGCCGCTTAGGGTATCGTTTCCTGAATCCCCCCACAGTTTATCATCGCCGTCGTCACCGCGGATGTTGTCGTTACCATTATTGCCACCGAGAGTGTCATTACCACGATCACCAGAAATGCTGTCATCTCCGTTGCCACCTTCAATCCAGTCATCCCCATCGCCGCCTGAAATGGAGGCATTGCCGTTTCCAGATACGATAATATTGTCTGATCCGTTGGTGCCGGTGATTGTGGCAACATAGTTACTCATAGGCGCGCAATTAACTCATTCATTTGGTAGGTCAGCTAGCGTGACTAAAGTGTGCGGGTAAACGGGGGGTTACCAATTAAAATTGAAGTAATAATTAGTTCCAATTTAACACTAAGGTAACCATATGCCTTTGTGTCGGTGTTTAGGCACCGTTGGCATTTGCCCAGATCTGCTACTCACATGGGCGAGGGGCAAAAAAAAGCCGGGCTCGCAAATTGCGGAGGCCCGGCGAAGTCCAACAGGGAGGTAGTTAAGCAAAAGCCTAACTATGTCGCCCAATTAGGGGCTGTTTCCCATTGCCGCAAGAGTTAAGTGGTTAAAATCGGCGCAATGCTGCTATGCGTTTTTTGCATGGCTGACGGATCATTGAGGCGTCTGAAAAGTACCGCTTTTAGCGCATGATCGGTGCGGCGACCTTTTGGCGATCAAGGGCGATCTGTTTTTGAACAAAATCGCGGAATGCGGCGATGCGTTTGGAATGGCGTAATTCTTCCGGAAAAGCTAAATAAACAGGGACTTCCGTTGATTGAACGTCTGGCAAAACGCGTACCAAATCGGGCGTGTCTACTTGGACGTAATCAGGCAGTACACCAATCCCAAGGTTATTCAAAACGCCCTGCAACACGCCAAAGTAGTTGTTCACAGTCAGCAAGCTGGTGATGTCTTGGGTCATTAATTCAGCCGCAAGCCGTTGTCCCGCGCCTACTTGGATGGAATCAGGCGACTGGCAAATTAACCTGTGATCCCCGAGAGATCTCAGGTCTTGCGGCGCGCCGTGTTGCTCAACATAGCTTTTGCTGGCGAACAAAACCATGCGCACGGTCATCAGTTTTTTGCGGATCAGGTCCGCTTGCGATGGCTCTTTCATCCGAATCGCGACATCCGCCTCACGCATTGGAAGGTCTAGCACGCGCTCTTCCAGCATTAGATCAATCTTGAGGTCGGGAAAATCCTCGTAAAGTGCGGGTAGGCGAGGGGCCAACCACAGACTGCCGAATCCCAATGTAGTGGTGACGCGCAGGTCGCCGAACACTTCTTCTTCGCTGTCACGAATACGGGCCGATGCCGCATCAAGACGCTTGTTCATCGCCTGTGTCGCGTCGAAAAGCAGCTCGCCTTGTTCTGTCAAAATGAGACCACGGGCGTGTCTGTGAAACAGCGTTGTATTGAGTGATTCCTCAAGCGCGCGAACTTGGCGGCTTACGGCCGATTGAGACAAGTGAAGTGCGTCTCCCGCGTGTGTCAGGCTGCCCGCATCAGCGACCGCATGAAAAATACGTAATTTATCCCAATCCATCGCAGGCCCCGCGCCATAGGTGTTTTGCCACTCAGCATAGAGCGGTATTTGGTGTTAAAATAGGAACTTAGCGGCTTATATGCAACGCAAGCTTAGTTTAGTTGTTTCAATAATCGCAAATATCGGGGATTACGCTGCGACATGATTAAGAGTTGAGCGGCTTGATGTAAAATGCTGCGCGCAGTAACCAGTCTATGCGTGCGTTGTTAAGCGTACTTTTGAACGGATCAGACCATGGTATCTTCACGCCTCCCACGCCGGTTGTCGCGCGATCATGAAGTCGCTCGTGAGATCACTTATGCCCATTCTGCGGTGTCTCGCGGCGGTAAGCTCCTTGTGCGTGCCACTGAAAATTTTACGGGCCGACTGGGCTTGATCCAGCGCGCCCGTGGGTATGAAGCAGATGTGGCAGCGGGGGGGGATTTCTGGGAAATTCTTGCGCGACGCTACGGGGTAAAGCTTGATGTGCGTGAAGGCAGCTTGGACGCTATTCCACAATCAGGGCCGCTGATTGTGGTCGCAAATCATCCGTTCGGTATTCTGGACGGGATGATGATGGGCTACATCCTGTCGCGTGTGCGGCGTGGGGATTTCCGGATTTTGGCGAACTCGGTGTTTCACAAGGCCGAAGATATCCAGCGCATCGTGCTGCCGATTAGTTTTGATCAAACCAAAGAAGCTATGCGCATCAATCTTGAGACGCGAAAGTACAGCCTTGAGTATTTAGCAAAGGGCGGTGCGGTTGGCGTTTTCCCGGGCGGCACTGTGAGCACGTCAGCACGGCCCTTTGGTCGCCCGCTTGATCCAGTATGGCGCAGCTTTACGGCCAAAATGGTGGCAAAATCCGGTGCCACAGTCCTGCCGATTTACTTTGAAGGGGCAAACAGCCGGCTCTTTCAGGTCGCCAGTCATCTTCATCCAAATCTCAGAATGGCACTTTTGATCAATGAGTTCCGCCGGCGCGTTGATAGTGCCGTTGGTGTACGCATTGGTGCGCCATTGCCGCAGAGCGAACTGGATGCCCGCGCCAAAGACCCCCGCGCGATGATGGGATATCTTCGGGCGCAGACATACGCCCTTGGGGATCCGTCGGTTGGTGAGACTTTGGGGTATGAGTTTGAAAATAATTACAAAACAGCAGAGCAATTAATTGAACGGCGTGTATACTAACCCCATCCGATGCAAGTTGTTTGAATGGATTAGGCCGCGTGGAGGGTGCGCATGGCAGTAGGTGTATTTGATAGTGGATTGGGCGGATTAACCGTTCTGCAAGCCTTGGAAGAGCGCTTGCCCGATGTGCCGTTTATCTATCTTGGTGACAACAAGCACGCGCCTTACGGGGTGCGCGATGCAGATGATGTCTACCGGTTAACACGCGAGGCCGTTTATGAGTTGTGGTCGCGGGGCTGTAATCTTGTAATTCTTGCGTGCAACACTGCGTCAGCGGCGGCGCTGCGGCGTATGCAGGAAGAGGGCGTGCCACAGGGCAAACGTGTTCTTGGTGTATTCGTCCCTTTGATTGAGGCGATGACCGAGCGGGGCTGGGGCGATAACTCGCCGCCGCGCGAAGTGAATGTGAAACACGTGGCGCTTTTCGCCACCCCCGCAACAGTTAGAAGCCGCGCCTTCCAGCGCGAGTTGGCATTTCGTGCGATCGGCGTTGATGTTGAGGCGCAGGCCTGTGGCGGCGTGGTGGATGCGATTGAAGACGGTGATTTGATCTTGGCCGAAGCCTTGGTGCGCAGTCACGTGGACGCACTTCAACGCAAAATGCCAAACCCCGATGCAGCTATTCTGGGGTGTACGCATTATCCCTTGTTAGAAAATATCTTTGCCAAGGCTTTGGGCGGCAATGTCAAAGTGTTCAGCCAACCGCGCGTGGTTGCTGACAGCCTTACTGATTATCTTGAACGCCGTCCTGATATGATTGGCGATGCAAAAGCGCGCAGCTTTTTGACCACGGGTGACCCCGCAACCGTATCAAACCGTGCAACCCAATTTATGAAGCGCGGCATCACCTTTGAGGCGCTATAGCGTTGATTGGGCAGGTGTGATTGAAACGCTGGCTACTTTGCGCTTAAAGGGCGCAAAGTAATTTAGAAAGGCGCATCATGGGCAAGAACGTCGTGATCCTCGGGGCATCTGGGTATACTGGTGCGGAATTGGTGCGCTTGATTGCAGGTCACCCTGACATCAATATCGTTGGCCTGTCGGCTGAACGTAAAGCCGGTCAGCAAATGGGCGATGTCTTTCCTCATTTGCGCCACATAGATCTGCCGCAGCTTGTTAAGATTGATGAGCTGTCGTTTGAAAACGTTGATCTGGTCTTTTGCGCGCTGCCCCATGCGACGTCACAGGCGGTGATCCGTGCGCTGCCGGACGCTGTGAAAGTCGTTGATTTATCGGCAGATTTCCGTCTGCGTGATGAGGCTGAGTATACAAAATGGTACGGCCTGCCCCACGACGCGCCCGATCTTCAAAAGATCGCGGTTTACGGTCTGACTGAATTTTACCGCGATGATATTGCCAAAGCCCGTTTGGTTGCGGGCACGGGCTGCAATGCGGCAACGGGTCAATTTGCACTGCGTCCGTTAATTGCAGCGGGCGTAATCAGCTTGGACGATATCGTCATCGATATGAAAGTGGGCGTGTCCGGCGCAGGCCGTGCGTTGAAGGAAAATTTGCTGCACGCAGAGCTGTCTGAAGGCGTTCATGCGTATGGTGTGGGTGGTGTGCACCGCCACTTGGCTGAGTTCGATCAAGAGTTTTCAGCAGTTGCAGGTCGTAAGGTTGAAGTGCAGTTCACTCCGCACCTCGCGCCGTTCAACCGCGGTATTCTGGCGACTTGTTACGTCAGCGGTGATGCAGCTGCGATCCATGAGACATTTGTTTCACAATATTCAGACGAGCCATTTATTGAAGTTTTACCCCTCGGCGCACACCCATCTGTCCGTCATGTGCGCGGGTCTAACTTTTGCCACCTTGGGGTGGTTGCAGACCGTAAAGAAGGGCGCGCGATTGTGATTGCCGCTCTGGATAACCTGACAAAAGGTAGCAGTGGCCAAGCATTGCAGAACGCCAACCTGATGTTAGGTTTGCCAGAGACAGCGGGTCTTACGATGGCTCCTGTCTTTCCGTAATTTTTCTTAGGTGACGCAATGAAAAGCCTGAAAAAGCAACGCCGTATCCAAATTATTGCACTCGCTGCTGGTGCGCTTGCAGTGTCGTTTGGCTTGATCTGGTACGCGAGCCAAGATGCGTTTCAATTCTTTCGCGCACCATCCGAGGTGATCGCCGCACCACCGCCCGCAAACGAAGTGTTTCGCATTGGTGGGCTGGTGTCAGAGGGGTCGTTGAAGCGTGGCGAGGGCGCTGCAATCTCGTTCAGCGTCACAGATGGTGGGGCAACTGTGCCCGTCGTCTATACCGGTATTCTGCCCGATCTTTTTGGTGAAGGCGAGGGCATGGTAGGCACAGGAAGTTATGTGAACGGTCAATTTGTAGCGACTGAAATTTTGGCCCGCCACGACGAGACTTATATGCCAGCCGAAGTGATTGACGCGCTAAAAGAGCAGGGCGTCTACGTTGAGCCGGAAACATAGTCACATTAATTCAACGGCTTGTGGCATAAAGTTGAAGCCTTAACAGAACGTTGCGACCGCCGCCTTTCTGTCTTGTTAACTGCCGTCCCTCATTTTGATCATCAATTACGAAACGTGAACGATGGTTAATGTGAGGCAAGTTAATGCAATCAATACACGAGATAGCGTCCGATATTGTGGCCCGCGAGGGCGGTTTTGTGAACGATCCCGATGATCCCGGAGGTGCTACCAAATACGGGGTGACGATCCACACCATGCGGCGCCTGGGGCTGGATTTAGACGGTGACGGTGATGTGGATGTTTCTGATGTGCGCAAACTCAGCCGCGACCGCGCGACACAGATTTTCATTGATCACTACTTTCATCGCTCGAAAATTGCACAACTACCTCAGGGCTTGCAGGCTCCTGTTTTCGACATGAACGTCAATGCGGGGGCGAACTCCGTTAAGATTTTGCAACGCCTTGTCCGCCGCCTTGGGTTTCGCATTGGCGTCGACGGTCAGATTGGTCCGCAGACGATTTCGGCCGTGCGTCAAGCGACCCAAAGCGCGCCGGATCATATTGGTGACGCGTATGGTATTGAGCGGCGCAACTACTATTACGCGTTGGGGGATCGGCGAAAGCACTCGCGCAAATATGCTCGTCGTCAGGATGGTGGCAAAGGCGGCTGGATCGTGCGTGCAGAGGAGTTCATCGTCTCAAAGTATCACTTAACGGACGCGGAACATCGTGCGCGGGTGGCGTCATGGGGCTGATTGAACGGGTATTCGAGGCGATATTCGGGGGCGGCAGAAATATTGTCCGTGAGACCGCCGAGGTGTTTTGGGAAAACCGCGAAGCGGGCGCAATACGCGCAGCGCAACGCCAAGCCGACGCCCTTGATCAATATGCCGCCGAGTTCAACGTGACGAGTAAAGGCAGGTTCGACCGTGTGATGGATGGGCTAAACCGCTTGCCACGCCCCGCATTGGCGCTTGGTACGCTGGGGCTGTTTGTGGCGGCGATGGTTGATCCTGTGTGGTTTGCCAGCAGAATGCAGGGCATCGCCTTGGTGCCTGAACCGCTTTGGTGGCTGTTAGGTGCCATCGTCAGTTTTTATTTTGGCGCCCGCCATCAGGTGAAAAGTCAGGAGTTTCAACGCTCTATCCAAGTTACAACTGCGCAGGTCCCGCGTGTTATTGAGAACTTCACCGCGTTGAATGAAGTCGCACGGCAGAATGCTGCGGCCAATGAAGATGCGCCTGTTTCTATCGCGGTTAGCGGGATTACGGCAGGGTCGCCCATACGATTTGGCCCTGTCAGCTTTGAGCATAACGCGGCCCTGCGCGATTGGGCCAGACAACGCGTCAAACCCAATGATCTTTGAATTCTTTAGGTAAATCAGCCGTCTGACGTGGCCGTGTTGTCGCAGGCCATTGGCGAGAGGGCTGCGGCAGACTATACCAAGTGTATGATTACAGAACTTGGACATTTCGCCCTAATTTTGGCCCTGATGGTCGCCGTTTTTCAGATGATCGTGCCCATGATTGGTGCACAAAAGAATTGGGCTGGCTGGATGGCAACGGGTACCCCCGCGGCTACTGTCCAATTTGGGCTGACTCTGGCCAGTTTTGCAGCACTGACTTACGCATTCGTGATCTCGGATTTTAGTCTCAGAGTGGTCACACTAAACAGTCACACAGCCAAGCCGATGATCTATAAAGTGTCGGGTGTGTGGGGGAACCACGAAGGTTCTATGCTGTTGTGGATTTTGATCCTGACACTCTTTGGTGCGATGGCGGGCTGGTTTGGCCAAGGGTTGCCGCCACGGTTGAAAGCCCGTGTCCTATCGGTGCAATCAGCCATCGCAGTCGCGTTCTTTATCTTCCTTATTTTCACGTCTAACCCCTTTGAGCGTTTGGCGTTTCCGCCGCTTAACGGGCAAGACTTGAACCCGCTTTTGCAGGACCCGGGTCTCGCGTTTCACCCGCCGTTTTTATATGTCGGATACGTTGGGCTTAGCATGGCGTTTAGCTTTGCAGTTGCCGCACTGATTGAGGGCAAAGTCGATGCGGCGTGGGGACGGTGGGTCCGCCCGTGGACTTTGACAGCTTGGGTTTTTCTGACAGTTGGCATCGCGTTAGGCTCATGGTGGGCCTATTATGAGCTTGGCTGGGGAGGTTTTTGGTTCTGGGATCCAGTCGAAAACGCAAGCTTTATGCCGTGGCTCATCGCGGCTGCACTGCTGCATTCCGCCATTGTCGTTGAAAAACGCGAGGCGCTTAAAAGCTGGACCATTCTGCTCGCTATTCTTGCCTTCGGGTTCAGCTTGATTGGCGCGTTTATCGTGCGCTCGGGCGTTCTGACTTCTGTCCATGCGTTTGCCACAGACCCTGAACGCGGCGTTTACCTATTGCTGATTACCGGTATCTTCATGGGTGGCGCGCTGGCGCTCTATGCCCTGCGCGCGGAACGGATGGCGGCCAAGGGCGTCTTTTCTGTCGTAAGCCGTGAAAGCGCGTTGGTCGCCAATAACATTTTGTTGGCGGTTGCATGTTTCGTCGTCTTCATCGGTACCATCTGGCCCCTCGTGGCTGAGTTGTTCTTTGACCGCAAACTCAGCGTTGGTCCTCCGTTTTTCGATGCAGCGTTTACGCCCTTCATGGTCGCTTTGTCCGTGATCTTGCCAGTCGGTGCGCTGATGTCGTGGAAGCGGGCCAAGCTTAAACGTATTACTGTTTCGTTGATGCCTGTTTTGGTGGTGTCGGTGGCCTTGGGTGGGTTGGCCTTTGCCGTCCAAACTGGCGGTTCTGCTTTGGGGCCAATTGGTGTGATCCTTGGCGCATGGCTTGTCTTGGGGGCTGCGTTTGAAATCTGGCAGAGGGCAGGCAAAGCCAATAAGATCGCGCGCCTCAAAGGCTTGCCTCGCGCCGATTGGGGCAAGGCCGTGGCTCACGCAGGCATGGGAATTACCACGTTCGGGATTGCAGCGATGCTTGCTTGGCAGATCGAGGATATCCGTATCGCACAGATTGGTGACCGCTTTGAAGTTGGCCAACATCAGGTTGAGCTAATCGACGTGCATGAGGTCGAAGGGCCAAATTACATATCAACCATGGCCGAGATGAAGCTGTACCGCGGTGGGCGTGTAGTGGCCCATTTGTTCCCTGAAAAACGTGTCTACCCGGTGGCGAATATGCCCACAACTGAGGCGGCAATCTCAAATGGTATCTTGCGTGACCTATACGTTGTGATTGGTGATCCGCAAAATGACGGTGGCTGGGCGGTGCGCACATATATTAAGCCGTTCGCTAACTGGATTTGGGCGGGCGCAATCATCATGGCGCTTGGTGGTACGTTGTCGCTGACGGATCGGCGGATGCGTGTTGCGGGTGGTCAGCGTTCAAAGGCGGTTACATCATGACAGCAGTTGCTTCCCGCATTTGCGGATTAGTTGGGCTGATCGTTTTGATGGCTATGCCTGCGTTTGCCGTGCAGCCCGACGAGGTCTTGGATGATCCTGCCCTTGAGGCGCGCGCGCGGGTTATCAGCAAAGAATTGCGCTGCCCTGTGTGCCAGAACGAAAGCATTGATGAATCCCACGCGGAAGTGGCGCGTGATCTACGCCTGCTGGTCCGTGAACGTGTCTCGGCGGGGGATAGCAACGACGAGGCGCTCTCGTTCATTGTTGCGCGGTACGGCGAGTTTGTTTTGCTCAACCCACCTGCAAAAGGCTCAACCTTGATTTTGTGGTTGGCGGGGCCTGCGATGCTTTTGATTGGGGGCATTGGGGCCGCGGCCTATTTGCGCGGGCGCGCGGCACCTGTACCTGCGGATGAGCTGAGTGCGGATGAAACAAAACGCCTCACTGAACTGCTGAATAAATAGGCTGGCACAAAAGCGGTGTCGTGACGTTCTTGCGCGTGGTGTTCAGTTCCGCTGGCAACTCTGGCACATGGCCCTATTGTGCCTTCTAACAAACGGATTAATGAGGATGCTCCCATGATGTATGACGCGCTGGACTATGAGCTAAACGACGGTGTTGCGACGCTCACTTTGAACCGCCCCAAGGTAAAGAACGCTTTGAACGGTCAGATGCGCGCCGAGATCACCCATGCCGTGAAGAAAGCTGGGACCGAGGCCCGTGTTGTTGTGCTGACAGGGGCGGGGGATGCGTTTTGTTCGGGCCAAGATTTGGGCGACGGCGGTTCAGCGGCCCAGCTTGATCTTGAGCGCACCTTGCGCGATGAATACGTCCCGATGCTTCGCACGATTATTGAGTGTCCTGTTCCGACGATTGCGGCTGTAAACGGCGCGGCAGCGGGCGCAGGTGCAAATCTGGCACTGGTTGCCGATGTGGTGATTGCGTCGCAAAAGGCTGTTTTTGTCCAAGCTTTTACGCGTATTGGGCTTATTCCTGACGCGGGTGGTACATACTATCTGCCGCGCCAAATGGGGTTGGCCAAAGCCATGGGAGCCGCACTTTTTGGTGAGAGTATTTCTGCGCAGCAAGCCAGTGATTGGGGCATGATCTGGGAAGCCGTGCCCGATACAGAATTTGATGCGCATTGGCGCGCCCGTGCCGCGCATTTGGCCAAAGGTCCGACAGTTGCCTATGAGCATGTGAAATCTGCGCTTCGGGCAAGTTTTGGCAATGACCTTGAGACGCAATTGGGCCTTGAGGCATCGCTTCAGGGTGCTTGTGGTGAAACGCGTGATTTCAAAGAAGGCGTGCTGTCGTTCCTTGAAAAGCGTCCTGCAAAGTTCGAAGGCCGGTAGGGATTAGACCAGCGTCGCAAGTACGACAGGCGTGCTGTATTTAACCAACTGGATATAGTTCTCAAAGGGCTGTACGTTTTGGTCAAATTGAGGTCCAAGCTGCACCTCCGCAACTTTGAAATCATCGGCGAATACAGTCACAACTGTATCTGCTTGGGTAACGCTCACCTCAGGGTTGGGCGCGACAGTTCGCGTAGCAATCATCAAAACATCGTCGTTTGAAAAATCAGTGACGCGCGTGCCTGTCTCGCCGGCGATGGCATCATCGCTACTTGGATCAAGAAGCTAGACAAACTCATCCGCGTCACCGCCACCTGTGCCGATATCATCTCGCGCCAAAAACAGCGTGTCCGTGCCAGCCCCGCCGGTCAGCTTGTCTTCCACACCGTCATCACGGAAATTCCCGCCCCAAGTGGGTGTTTCACCCTCCGGACGGGTGATTAGCGGTGGTCCGGATTGCAGCGCTGAAAGGTTGTCCGTCTCAAGTGTATCACTGTCAAAAATGGCGCCACCCCACAGCACATCTGTTCCGCCGCAGCCATTAAGAACGTCGGTATTTACGCCGCCAATCAACACGTCGTCGCCGGTTTCACCGAGCAGCAGGTCAGAACCGCTATCCCCAAACAGAGTGTCATCGTTGTTGCCGCCCCGCAGCGTGTCTGCCCCCGGACCACCAGCTAGGATGTCGTCGTTTACATTGCTGTTTAGGGCGTCATCACCTGCGCCGCCGTCAAAGAGACCGTTCCCAGATCCCCCAAAAAGCGTGTCGTCGCCGCCGCGCCCGTCGATCTTATCATCACCTAAATTGCCGAAAATCGTCTCACCCCGAAAGCTGCCTTCAAAATCGTTAGGCTGATCGCCAAGACGAATTGTGTCGCTTGCCGTCTGAGAGGGGTCATCAACGGTCTCGTCCTCAGATCTGCTGCCCGTGTCATCATCACCACGCAGAGCATCAAGCGACTGATCAAGAAGCGCCACATCAAGGGCAAGAGGGATAAGAAGCAAAAGAGCAAGGGCCAACATGGCAGTTAACCTGGAAACATAACACCTGCACAGAATATGCACTCAGCCCTCTAATGCAAGTTCGTCCGATAAAATGACTGTGGGCTGTCTTCGCTTTGGTAAAAAATACTCAAATAAAAACGCCACCTAAGGATGTCCCTCGGCGGCGTTTTTTTGTGTCTGCCTGCCAGAAAGCTTAGCGTTTTTCGATGTCGACGTAATCGCGCAGAGTTTCGCCTTGGTACAGTTGGCGAGGGCGACCGATCTTGAGCGCCGGATCGCTGATCTGCTCTTTCCACTGTGAAATCCAACCAACTGTACGGGCCAGTGCGAAGATCGGCGTGAACATCGATGTGGGGAAGCCCATCGCTTCAAGAATAATGCCCGAGTAGAAATCCACGTTCGGGAACAGTTTCTTGTCTGCAAAATACGGATCGGCCAACGCTTGTTTTTCAAGCTCTTTGGCGACTTGAAGGATCGGGTTGTTCTCTACACCAAGCAGATCCAGAACTTCATCCGCAGATTGTTTCAGAACTTTCGCACGGGGATCAAAGTTTTTGTAAACGCGGTGACCAAAGCCCATCAGGCGGAAGGGGTCGTCTTTGTCTTTCGCACGGGCGATGAATTCAGGAATGCGATCAACGCTTCCGATTTCCTTCAGCATTTCGAGGCATGCTTGGTTCGCACCACCGTGGGCAGGGCCCCAAAGACACGCAATACCGGCCGCGATACAGGCAAACGGGTTCGCGCCAGAAGATGATGCCAAACGCACAGTTGATGTTGATGCGTTTTGCTCATGGTCTGCGTGCAATGTGAGAATACGGTCCATTGCACGGCTCAGAATCGGGTTCACTACGTAATCTTCAGCAGGCACTGCAAAGCACATGCGCAGGAAGTTCGACGCATAATCCAGATCGTTGCGCGGATACACGAATGGCTGGCCGACAGTATATTTGAACGCCATCGCTGCAATTGTTGGCATTTTGGCGATCAAACGGATCGTTGCCACTTCGCGCTGGTGTGGGTCGGTGATGTCGGTACTGTCGTGATAGAACGCAGACATTGCACCAACAACGCCGGTCATGATGGCCATTGGGTGCGCGTCACGGCGGAAACCGCGGAAGAAGTTAATCATCTGCTCGTGCAGCATGGTATGGTTTGTCACCATGCTCTCAAACGTTTCCAACTCGGCTGCAGAAGGAAGTTCGCCGTACAACAGTACATAGCACACTTCGAGGTAGTGTGATTTTTCCGCAAGCTGATCAATAGGATAGCCGCGGTGCAGCAGCTCGCCCTTGGCGCCATCGATAAATGTAATGGTGCTGTCGCACGCTGCAGTTGAGGTGAAGCCGGGATCGTAGGTGAACACGTCGCCTTGCGCGTAAAGCTTGCGGATATCGAGCACGTCAGGACCCGCAGTAGGCGAGTAAACCGGCAGTTCGATTGTTTTGTCGCCAATAGTAAGCGTCGCGTTCTTTGTCGTTTCGGCCATATGTTCCCTCATTATCCAGCAGCGGCGCGGTGCGCCATTTTCGTATGTTGCGCGGGCTTCGTTACAGATTTGTAAACGACTCCGTCTATTATTGTGTTGCGTCACCCAAGCGCGCGAGAGTTTCTTCGCGGCCCAAAACCAGCATCATATCAAAGACCGATGGTGTGGCCGCACGTCCGGCAACGGCGGCACGCAGCGGCGCTGCAAGCTTGCCAAAACCTATGTCGTGCGATGCCGCAAGCGCGTTGGCCACGGCCTCCAGTTGGTCACGCTCCCAGCTAGCAGCTTGCAACTGCGGCGTCAATTCTTTCAGTATACCAATGGATACCGTATCAAGGGCCTTAGCCGCTTTCTCTTCTATATCCAAGGGCCGCGCACTAAGTCCAAAGTGTGCTTTTTCAATAAGTTGCGGGAAGGTCTTAGCACGTTCTTTCAGGCAATACATCGCCCGCTCAAATGTAGTTGACTGCGCGTCAGTAAGCGTGGGAAGCCCTGCTGCGGCCAGAAATGCCTCTGCTTCTTGCCGCAATGCGGCGTCATCGCCCATCGCTATCTGCGCGCCACAGATTGATTCCAGTTTCTTAAAGTCCAGCCGCGCAGGGCTTTTGCCAATACCACTAAGGTCGAACCACTCGCGCGCTTGGGCGTCTGTGAAGACCTCGTCATCGCCATGGCTCCATCCCAGACGGGCGAGATAGTTACGCATACCGGCGGCCGGGTAGCCCATGACCTGATATTCCTCAACGCCAAGCGCACCGTGGCGCTTGGACAGCTTTTTACCGTCGGGACCGTGGATCAGGGGGATGTGCGCATATGTAGGCACCGGCCACCCCATGGCGTTATAGATCATCATCTGCCGCGCCGCGTTATTAAGGTGATCGTCCCCGCGAATAACATGCGTCACGCCCATATCATGGTCATCCACAACGACCGCCAACATGTAGACGGGTGTGCCATCACTGCGCAGCAAGATCATGTCATCAAGCTGGTCGTTATGAATGCTGACGTCGCCTTGGACCTCATCGCGGATTACTGTGGCGCCATCTTGAGGGGCCTTGATGCGGACCACAAAGGGTGCATCGGGGTGCTGATCCGCAGGGGCATCACGCCACGGGCTACGGTACAGCGTGCTTTTCCCCTCAGCACGGGCCGCATCACGGAACGCGGAAATTTCATCTTGTGTGGCAAAGCATCTATAGGCCTTGCCTGCGGCCAGCAGAGTATTGGCGATTTCTGCATGTCTGTCTGCGCGCTCAAACTGGCTGATGACGTCGCCGTCGTGGTCGAGGCCAAGCCATGCCATCCCTTGCAAGATAGCCGCAGTCGCTTCGGGTGTTGAACGGGCGCGGTCTGTGTCTTCGATCCGCAGCAAGAATTTGCCACCACGGCCACGCGCGTAAAGCCAGTTAAACAGCGCAGTCCGCGCGCCACCAATGTGCAGATAACCAGTGGGCGATGGGGCGAAACGGGTCACGACGGCCATGTGGAATTAACCTTTGAGCAAGAGAATAGGCGAGCAGTTGCGCATCGGTCTAATCTGGCGGGAAGGCGGTGACAAGTGGCGGCAGCGGCCCTTATGGTTGAAGCATTCGCAGTTCAGCGTGAACGGGTCTTTCTGTGGGTGCCCCTGGCCTTTGCGGGCGGTATCGGTGCGTATTTTAGCCTGCTGTTTGAGCCGGGTTCTATGCTGATTGGTCTGGTGGCGGCTTCTGTTGTAACGCTCGCTGGCGCAGCGTTATTGACCCCAAGGTTTGCGCCATTTCTTGTGCTGACTGTTGTCATTTTATCCGGCTTTTTGACTGCCGCGTCGCGGTCGCATTTTGTGGCGGGCCCCGTGCTTGAATGGCGTAGCTACGGCAGTGTGCAGGGCCGCATTATCCATATGGATAAAAGCGCGTCCGATGCCAAGCGGCTGACACTGGACCGGGTTGTGATGGAGCGACTGCCCCCTGAGGACACACCACGCCGCGTTCGGGTCAGTCTGCACGGTGACGCGGCTCAGCAGGGCACAGAGCATAGCGCGTTAGAGATTGGTCAGACGGTTCTGCTGACTGCAAATATGTCGCCCACCAATGGCCCCGTTGAGCCCGAGGGTTTTGATTTTCGCCGGCACGCGTGGTTTTTGAAGCTGGGCGGCTTTGGCTATACCCGCACCGAAGTGCTGACGTTGTCGCCTGCTAAACGAAGCGGAGTGGCGCTATTTACGTCTTCGTTACGGCAGGAAATTTCCCAAGCCGTGCAGCGGGATATGGCGCCAGAGCTGGGTGCTTTTGCAACTGCGGTGACCACGGGTGACCGTTCTGCGATGCCCCAAGAGGTTCTGCAAAATCTTCGCCGCACGAATTTGGCACATCTTTTGGCGATTTCTTGCGTGCATATGGGGTTGCTGACGGGGTTTGTGTTTGCGTTGGTGCGCGGGGGGCTGGCTTTGGTGCCAAGCCTCGCGCTGCGGCTGCCGACAAAGAAAATCGCGGCAGTTGTCGCAATGGTAGCGGGGGCGGTTTATCTGGCAATTTCTGGTGGCTCGGTCGCGACAGAACGGGCGTTGGTAATGCTGTTGGCCGTCGTTTTGGACCAACGTGTCCTAAGCCTTCGGTCCGTTGCCACAGCCGCGCTGATCGTGTTGGTGCTGCGCCCAGAAGCATTGGTTGGGCCCGGATTTCAGATGTCGTTTGCGGCGACCATTGCCCTTGTGGTGGCGTTTCGGGTGCTAAAAGATCGCCCGATTGCATGGCTCGAACGGCGGTCGCGCTTTGTGAAATCCGTGGCGGGGGTGGTGATAACTTCTGCGGTGGCGGGCTTGGCCACAGCGCCGGTGGCGGCTGCGCATTTCAATCAATTTGTCCATGTGGGCCTGTTTACCAACCTGATCGCCGTCCCTGTGATGGGCGCCATTGTAATCCCTGGCGCGGTACTAAGCGCCCTTTTGGCCCCGATCGGGGTGGGGTGGATCGGGCTTAAAGTAATGTCGGTTGGCTGTTGGTGGATCCTGCAGGTGGCCGCGTTTTTTGCGTCACTGAACGGTGCCGTGTCTGGTGTTCCGTCGCCGCCGTTGTGGGTCTTGCTGCTGATCGGCATTGGTGGGGTGATCGCCGTGCTTTGGATAGGGCGTGGGAAATGGGCAGGGGTGGTAGCAATGTGCTGCGCATTGTTTGGGTGGGGCAATTCAGAACGACCGGATGTGTTAATCGCGAGTTCCGGTGGCTTAGTGGGTTTTATGCACGACGGGACACGGCGGTTAAGCCGTGAGAAGGGGGAGGGATTTGCCGCTAAAAACTGGCTTGAAAACGATGGGGTATTGTCGTTTGATGCGGCGACTTGGCAGATAACCTACCCAAGAGTGTAATCCTTAATTTAGTTGGGAAAAGACAACTCGGCCTGCTGAAAGCCTGTGATCCTGAGGTTGTTTATGTTGTGAAAGTGCAACCAGTTGAGAGCAGTGACTGCGCGATTTGGGGGCAAGACATGCTGCGAATGACTGGTAGTGTCGCAATTTATGCGCACCAAACGGAGAAACTCAGCAGAACCACTTTACAAAGTGCGTCTGTAAGCTGGCGCATTCAAACCGCAAACGGGGTCTCTGGAAATAGGCCTTGGAGCGCGCACGATCCCGCGGAGCTAGCGAATGTGTATGCTCAAATTGCAGCCGACCTACGCGGCAAGAACCTTTGGCGAATTGATCAGTAGCTGCGGATCAAACCCACCAAGCGCCCCTGAATTTTCACCTGATCAGCGGGCAAAATGCGTGTTTCATACGCGGGGTTTGCCGCCTCCAGTCCGATTGAGGCACCGTTTTTGCGCAGGCGCTTCAGGGTTGCTTCTTGATCTTCCACCAAGGCCACAACAATGTCTCCGTCGTCTGCGGTAGATGTCTCGCGGATCACGACTACGTCACCGTCGTTAATGCCCGCGTCGATCATTGAATCGCCTTTAACTTCAAGCGCATAGTGATGACAGTTTCCCGATAGCATTGTTCCGGGAACAGCCACGTTGTGTGAGGCATGTTGGATCGCTTCAATCGGTACACCGGCTGCAATTTTACCCATCACAGGCAATTCAACTGCTTGAATTTGCACAGATTGTGCCCGTGGTGGCGTCTGATCAGGTCGGTCACCATCAATAACTTTGGGGGTGAAGCCGGCAGTAGGGGCGCCGCCCATGTTTTCTGGAAGTTTCACAATTTCCAACGCACGGGCTTTATGGGCCAAGCGGCGGATAAAACCGCGCTCTTCAAGAGCGGTGATTAAGCGGTGAATGCCCGACTTTGACCGCAGATCGAGCGCTTCTTTCATCTCATCAAAACTGGGGGGGACGCCATCTTTTTGAACACGTGCTTGAATGAACTCAAGTAAATCCAACTGTTTTTTAGTCAGCATAATGCACCCCTGTAATCGTTTTGTTTACAGATGTTCTATCGATGTTCCTGTTTTGTGTCAATCTTTAGATCAAAATGATCTCAACAGGCGCACCTACGGGCAGCTCAGGGGCGTGTGGCGCGCGTTTGATCAGGCAGTTCGCGACGTGAAGAACTTTGAGTAAGCTGCTGTCTTGGCGAGCAAATACTTTGACGGTGCCGTCACGGTAACGCCCTCGCATATAGTGTTCGCGCGGACCATTTGCAGGAATGATTTTGTTGGTTGGTGCCGTGATTGTCGCGCGTGTTGTAGCGGGCAGACCTAGCATCTGATCAATCAATGGCTTAAGAAATATCTCACCGCAAACCATGGCTGACACGGGGTTTCCAGGCAGGCCCAGCATTGCCAACCCGTTTATTTGACCGGCCATAAGTGGTTTGCCCGGGCGCATGGCGACTTTGTAAAACGCACGTTCAAGTCCCATGTCAGCGGCCACAGCGGCCACCAGATCATGATCCCCAACAGAGGCGCCACCCACAGTCACGATCAGATCGGCACCGCGCGCCAGATCGAACGACTGGCGCAAGGACGCCTCATTATCGCGCGCGATCGGCAACATACGGGCGGTGGCGCCCGCGGCCTCCAACATTGCTGCAAGGCCAAAGGTGTTCGACGCGATGATTTGGTCATCGTTCGGGGCTTCACCGGGCATGACCAACTCGTCGCCCGTGGCCAATAATGCCACCGCGGGTCTG
>NZ_CBFHHE010000009.1:59525-79294 GCF_965655635.1 Nereida sp. | reverse complement strand
GTTACCTCGGCGATATTCATTGAGGCCAAAAGGGCGACGTCAGCCGGTGTCAGCCGTTTAGGGGCTTTGAAAACGTGCCCCTGTTTGAAATCACCGCCAGCGGTGCGGATATATGTGGCTGCCTCAAGAGACGTTCCAAGTGTGATGCTGCTGTCGCCGACAGTTACATCTTCCTGAATAACGATGTGGCTTGCACCATTTGGTAGCGGCGCACCGGTGAAAATACGTACTGCCTGACCTTGGTGAACCACGCCTTCAAAGCGGTGCCCTGCGGCGGCTTCGCCGATAACGCGCAAGGTGTTGCCTGCAACATGATCGGCGTCTTGGATGGCGTAACCGTCCATTGCGGAGCTGGAAAAAGGCGGCTGAGCGCGCTCGGCTGTTACAGCTTCGCGCAGGACGCGGCCTGATGTGTGGCGTAATGGGACCACTTCGGTCTCAAGAGGCGTGCCAAGGGCAAGCACCGCTTCAAGTGCTTGGGCAACGGTGATCACGGCGCGGTAAACCTGCCGGATTTGCCGCCGTCTTTCAGGGTGACACGGACTGCGCCAATTTCCATGTCTTTTTGAACGGCCTTGAGCATATCGTAGGCGGTAAGCCCCGCGACGCTGACGGCGGTCAGCGCTTCCATTTCGACACCGGTTTGCCCTTTGGTTTTGACCTCGGCGGTTATTCGCAAGCCGGGTAGAGATGCATCAGCTACCAAATCGACAGCAACTTTGGTGATTGGAAGTGGGTGACACAGCGGTATCAGGGCAGCGGTTTGTTTTGCGCCCATGATGCCCGCAAGACGCGCAACAGAAATGACATCGCCCTTTTTGGCCCGTCCTTCGTTCACAATTTCAAGTGTTTGGAGTGACATCTTAATGTAGCCTTCGGCCACAGCGATGCGCGATGTTTCAGCTTTGTCTGACACATCGACCATCTGCGCGCGGCCTTCGGTGTCAAAATGTGTAAGCTCTGCTTTGGTCATGACGACACTGGTGGAACAGGATTACCAATAAGTGCTTTGGTGGCAGCGGCCACATCTGACTGGCGCATCAGGCTTTCACCAATCAAGAACGCACGCGCGCCATAGCCTGCCATATCGGCCAACTCGGCGGGGGTGTTCAGGCCACTTTCACACACAATCGTGCGGTCCGCTGGCACCATCTTTGACAGGGTGCGCGTTGTATCAAGAGTGGTTTCAAACGTTTTGAGGTTGCGGTTATTGATGCCCATCAGCGGGGACTTGAGCAGGCAGGCGCGCTCAAGCTCTTGGGCGTCGTGGACCTCAAGCAAAACTGACATGCCCCATTCTTTCGCGGCGGCCTCAAGCTCGGCCGCTTGGGCGTCTGATACGGAGGCAAGGATGATCAAAATACAGTCCGCGTGAAGCGCGCGCGCCTCCACAACTTGGAAAGGATCATACATGAAGTCTTTGCGCAACGCGGGCAGGGTGACCGCACCGCGTGCGGCGGTCAGGAACGCATCAGCGCCTTGAAAGCTTGGCCCGTCGGTCAGCACAGAAAGACAGGTCGCGCCGCCGGTTTCATAGGCTTGGGCCAAGGCGGGCGGATTAAAATCTTCGCGTATCAACCCTTTTGAGGGAGAGGCCTTTTTGATCTCGGCGATTAGGCCGTAACCGGTTTTGGTGGCAGCAATCACGTCACCTGCAAAGTCACGCGGCGCAGGCGCATCTTTGGCCAGCGCTGTTACGGTTTCAAGGGTGGTTTCGGCTTTGCGCGCGGCCACTTCTTCAAGTTTGTAGGCTTTGATTTTATCCAGAATGGTCGTGCTCATGCGGCCTCCGACGTGAGCTTTGCAAGCTCGGTAAGTTTTGATTTTGCAGCACCGCTATCGATGCTTTCGCGGGCCATTTCAACGCCGGTTTTCAGGCTGTCAGTTTTGTCCGCAACAATCAGCGCTGCCGCAGAGTTTAACAACACCGCATCGCGGTACGCAGACAGCTGCCCATCAAGCAGCGCGCGGAACGCGGCGCCGTTTTCTTCAGGAGTGCCGCCCAGAATTTCAGCAAAACGGTGCACGGGCAGGCCTGCGTCTTCTGGGTGCACCTCAACAGAGGTGATCTTGCTGTTCTCCAGGGCAGCCACAGCCGTGGTGCCACAGATGGTTAGCTCATCGGTCCCGTCCGACCCATGCACTAGCCACGCTTTTTCACTACCAAGCTGCAGCAGTGTTTCTGCCATCGGCATGATCAAATCGGGGGCGAACGCACCGGTCAGTTGCCGCGTGACGCCAGCGGGGTTTGTCAGCGGGCCCAAGATGTTAAAGATCGTTTTGCACCCAAGTTGCTGACGCGCCGGCATTACATGTTTAATCGCCGGATGATGCATTGGTGCCATCATAAAGCCGATGCCGATTTGCGCGATGGCCCGTTCCACCACGTCTGCTCCGACCATGACGTTGATGCCCATTTGCCCAAGCGCATCTGCCGCACCGGACAGTGATGACAAGTTGCGGTTGCCGTGTTTGGCCACGGGCACCCCTGCGCCTGCTACAACAAAAGCCGTGGCCGTTGAGATGTTGAGCGTGCCCATGCCGTCACCACCGGTACCCACGATATCCATCGCGCCGGCAGGGGCTTTGACCGCGTTACATTTGGCGCGCATGACCGCTGCACCGGCCGCGTATTCCGAAACAGCCTCGCCGCGGGCGCGCATAGCCATCAACAGCCCGCCGATTTGCGCGTCTGTGGCCTGTCCCTCAAACAACAACTCAAAGGCCGCTTCCGCCTGTGTACGGCTTAGCGGGCCTTCGGAGGCCCCGAAAATTAGGGGTTTCATCTGGTCGCTCATGGGTGCTCTCCCTCAGCGGTAAGTGTTTTGACGCTGCTTGGCAGCAGGTCGGTGAAGTTCTTGAGCAACGCCATACCATGCTCAGATCGGATCGATTCCGGATGAAACTGCACCCCGTGGATCGGCAATTCGCGGTGTTGTAGCCCCATGATCGTGCCGTCCTCAAGGGCAGCAGTCACCTCAAGCGCATCGGGCAGGCTTGGTGCATCAACCACAAGCGAGTGATAGCGCGTCGCCCAAAAATTCTGGGGCAGTCCGGCAAAGAGGCCTTTGTTCTTGTGTTGGATCGTGCCCATTTTGCCGTGCACAATCTCTGAGTGGCGCACAACTTTGCCGCCAAATGCCTCGCCAATGGTCTGATGTCCAAGACAAACCCCCAAAAGCGGCAATTGCGCGGCTGCGGCGGCCTTTGTCAGTGCAAGACAAATGCCTGCTTGGGCCGGATCACACGGCCCGGGCGAGAGCAAAATCCCCTCGGCGCCCATACCCATTGCATCATCAACAGTGATCGCATCATTGCGCACGACCTTCACATCCACCCCAAGACCGCCCACATAATGGACAAGGTTATACGTGAAGCTGTCGTAGTTATCGATCAAGAGCAGCATCGCTGCGCCTCCGTGGGGCAAAAGGTTGAGCACCGAAAAGGGGTTACGCGGCGCATGGCTGTGGGGTTATAGATGGTCAGGGAATAAGACTGAGGTCAAGACGGGCGAGGGCGGAATGCGCCGGTTTGGGCAAGAAATGAGAGGATCTTGAGACGTGGCACGCATATTATTGGCAGGAACCCTTTGGGGAACAGCGATTGGCGCAGCAGGCTTGCTTGGTGCGCATCTTGCGTTTCCGGTTGCCACAACGCCTCCGACTGTGGTGCCAACTGACGCGCCGGCACCCGTTGCCTCTGCGCCAGTCGTGGGTGATGTGGCCTCAAATGTGCTGCCACCCGTACTTGATACGCCAAGCGATGCAGCCCCAACGGTAAATGTCCCCGAGGCCCAAGTGGCGGCACCGGATGCAGACACGCAGACCGCAGCGCGCCCTGTGATCGGGGGGCAAAGTAGCGGTGTTGAAGGCCCCGCTGCGGCAGCGCCCCTTGGTGTTGAGGTTCAGGTTGAGGCACCCGTTCTGCCCGCGCCGCAAGCGGCTGCACCGACTGCGCCAAGCGACGAAGATGGTTCCGCGCCGATTGCGGTTGATACCCAAAGCAGTGCTGCGCCAGATGATGAAGGTCCGGTTGAGGCACCCAAAGGTGTTGAAACACCTGCGCCCGAGACAACTGAAGTGCCTGAAAGCGTTGATCTGCCCAGCGACAAACCCGAGGTGGGCTTTGAAAGCTCTGGTGGCACAATCGGTGATCTTGCTGAGGGCGTGAAGGTGAACCGCTCTGCCGCGCAAGATACCGCCCGTGAGGCTGAGGTTGCGGCCAGTGCGCTGCCCCAAGTCACCCCAACGGGCCGCGCGATTGTCGATTTTGCAGCCCCTGCTGACGTTGATCCCAGCAAACCCTTGATGGCGCTGGTTTTGCTGGATGATGGCACCTCAACGCTTGATCTGGTGGGGATCAACAGCTTTCCGTTCCCCGTGTCGTTCGGGGTGAAAGCAACGGCACCCACGGCAACTGCGCGCGCCGCTCTTTACCGCAGCGCGGATCTTGAAGTGCTTTCCATGATTGATGTTTTACCCACGGCGACGCCTGCAGATTTGGAAGTGGCCTTTGAAGCGGTGTCACAAGCTGTCCCCGAAGCTGTTGGTATTTTTGAGACAAGCGACGGTGTCTTGCAGCGCGCCGAAGATTTACGCGGCCAAGTGACGGATATTGCGGCGGACAAAGGCTGGGGCGTGATGACCTATCAAACGGGTTTGAACAGTTTTGGCCGCGTTGCTGCGCAAAAGGATGTCCCCACAGCACAGGTCTTCCGGGATCTTGATCCTGCCGGGCAAGACGGTGCGGTGATCCGCCGTTTCCTTGACCATGCGGCGTTCAAGGCGGCCCAAAAAGGCGCAATCGTTTTGGTTGCCCGCGCGCGCTCTGAGACTGTTGAGGCGATTTTGCAATGGGGGCAGGGACAACGCGCATCGCGTGTCTCACTGGTGCCTGTGTCCGTGGTGCTGCAAGCCCGGTAAGACAGCGGCGCTGAGTGGCGCCTCTAGCTGTTGCCTGACCCGAACCGTGCTGCATCGGCGGCCGCCTTGCGGATCGCGTTCGATTTGTGAACGGTCTCTTGGTACTCAAATTCGGGGTCAGAGTCGTAGACCACACCGCCACCCGCTTGGATATAGAGCTTTTGATCTTTGATCACAGCTGTGCGCAGGGCGATACACATGTCCATGTCCCCGCCCGCTGAAAAATACCCCAAACCGCCGCCATAAATGCCGCGCTTTTCGGGCTCTAACTCGTCGATGATTTCCATCGCCCGTACTTTGGGTGCGCCGGATACAGTCCCCGCCGGCATACCTGCAAAAAACGCCGATAGCGCGTCATGTTCAGGGGCCAGTTTGCCCACAACGTTCGACACAATGTGCATGACGTGGGAATAGCGCTCAACGATGAACTCTTCGGTGGGGCGCACTGTGCCAATCTGGCTCACGCGGCCCACGTCGTTGCGGCCTAGATCGAGCAACATCAGGTGCTCTGCCAACTCTTTTTGGTCCGCCAAAAGATTATCTTCGTTTGCCTGATCTTCGGCCGGTGTTGCGCCGCGCGGACGGGTGCCCGCAATGGGACGGATGGTAACTTCATCGTCAAAGACGCGCACCAAAATCTCGGGTGAGGCGCCGACAATTTGAAAATCACCGTGGTTGAAAAAGAACATAAACGGCGATGGGTTAGTGCGGCGCAAACTGCGATAAAGCGCAAAGGGCGGCTCTTTGAAGTCTTGGGTCCAGCGCTGTGAAGGCACGCATTGGAAGATGTCGCCCGCACGGATGTAATCCTTGGCGGTTTCCACAGCGGCTTTGTAATCGTCTTTGGCAAAGTTCGACACGGCATTTGCCGGTGCGGGTTGGTCACGCATTTGACGGGTGTCTGCGGGCAAGGCGCGATCCAGATCGCGTAGCGCGTCTTGGACACGTTCTGCTGCTTGGGCGTAAGCTGCGCGGGCGGACAGACCGCTTGAAACCCACGCAGGGGAGACCAAGATGACCTCGCCTTTCACCCCGTCGAGCACCGCCACAACAGACGGGCGCAGCATGATCGCATCGGGCACGTTCAACGGGTCGGGGTTGATGTTGGGCAGGTTCTCAACCAGCCGGATCATGTCATAGCCAAGGTACCCAAAAAGCCCCGCACAAGCCGCAGGCAAGTCATCAGGTAGATCAATCTTTGAGGCAGCAATCAGCGCGCGCAAAGATGTCAGCGGATCATCAACCTCTGCCACAAAAGCGTTGTCGTCAAAGCGGGCCTCGCGGTTGATGGCAGCCTTTTGATCCGTGCAGCGCCAGATCAGGTCAGGCTTCATCCCAATGATCGAATATCGTCCGCGCACTTCACCGCCAGTGACGGATTCCAACATAAAGCTGTTGGTTTGCGCCCCCCCCAGTTTCAGCATCAACGACACGGGCGTATCAAGATCAGCTGCAAGGCGCGTGTAGACCAGTTGGTTTTTGCCGGCATCAAACTGTGCCGCAAAATCATCATAGCTTGGGGTCAGGGTCATGATGGTGTCCTTTGCGCATATCTGAAGCGCACGGTGTTAAATGGGGGCGGGGCCGCGCAGGCGCGCAGCCACCGGTGTTTTTCGGCCCGCTTTAGTTGAAACCTGCGTGGATCGCGTTGATTGCACCTTGGTCCAGCTGCACGCGGGCATCTGCTTGCACAGCGGCCGTAAACGCATCGAGCACGTCCTGTCTGATATCTTGGCGTGCTGCTGTTTCAACGGCGTCGCGCAGCGCCGTAATTTCAGGGTCGTCCGTATCAGGGCCGTTCACCGCATCAAGGCGTACAATGTAGGTCGCACTTTCACCCTCAATCGTGCGCACATCACCGATGGCCATTTCGAAAGCGGTCTGCACCAATTCGGGTGCCGCGCCGGGGATGGTGTCGCTGCGGGTCAGGTCCTGTTCGATGACCTCATCAAGACCAAGATCGGGCAGGGCAGTCCCCGCGCGCAGGCTATCAGCCGCGGCGTCTGCTTTTGCTGCACGGGCCGCAGTGCGCTCTGCTTCTTGCCAAGCAAGGGTTGCTTGTTGTTGTACGTCGCTTAGCGGTTGCAGCGTGGGCGGGATGACCTCGTCGAGGCGCAGAGCAAAGATACCACCGTCTTCCAGCTCGGCAATCTCTGGGAAGTCTTCGGCGCCAACAATACGTGCGGCCTGACGGAACCCGTCATAGGCGGCGATGTCTTGCTCTGCATCCGGCGTCCAGTCGATCGTCCCGAGGGTCAGATCGCTTTCAGCGGCCAGATCCTCAAGCGTGGCGCCAGAGGCTAATTCCTCATCAAAGTCACGGGCTTGGTCCTGAATTTGACGCGCCGCACGGTTGGCCAGAATGTCGCTGGCAAGATCGTCACGGGCTTCGGCAAAGGGTGTTTCTTGGGCGATCAAAATAGCGTTCACACGGAAAATTGCCGGACCAAGATCGGTCTCGACCACTGCGGTGACGCCCGTATCTTCAAGAGCAAAAACGGCTTCTGCCGCACCGTTCAAATCAGCTTGGGCGACAGGACCAAGATCGATATCCTCAAGGGTAAGACCGCGATCAAGCACCAGTGTTTCAAAGCTACTTGGATCGACCGCAAGCTGTGCAGCAGCAGCCTCGGCGGTGTCTTGATCTTCAAATACCAGACGCTCAACCAAGCGGCGCTCGGGCTGGATGTATTGATCGATGCGCTCTTCATAGAGTTCGCGCAGGGTCGCGTCATCAATCTCGATCGTATCGGCCAGCATGGCGGGTGTGAGCCATACATACGTTAGCCGCTTTGCCTCTGGGGTGGTGAATGTGGCGGGGTTGGCGTCATAAAACGCCTGAAGCTCGGCTGGCGTGGGCACTGCCAGAGGCGTCTCAAGATCAGTCTCTGCCACAGTTCCCCACGTGATATTGCGGCGCTCCGCGAGGTAGGAGAACATCAAATCCACATAGGCATCAGACGGCGCCGTGTCCGTGGTGATCGCCGCTTGTAGAAGGTTGCGCGCAGCTTCACTGCGAATGTCGGCTTCAAACTCGGCTTCGCTCAGGCCAGCGCGCTCAAGGGTAAAGGCATAGGCTTCACGATCAAATTGGCCGTCGAGGCCGCGGAACGTCTGAACTGCGCGCACTTGTTCGGCCACTTCCGCATCGCCCACAGACAGGCCAAGGCGCGTGGTCTCATTATCAAGGGCGGTCTGTGCGATAACGCGTTGCAACACGGATCGGTCGATGCCGAACTGCTGTGCCTGAGCGAAGGTGATGTTTTGACCAAACTGCGCGCCAAGGCTGCGTAACTCTTGATCCAGTGCGCGGGCATAATCGTTTGCATCAATCGTCGTATCGCCGACTTTGCCGATGCTTGAGATGTTCGTGCCAAAGCCTCCGGTGCCAAAGCCAATCAGCGAAACCCCCAACAAACCCAGCAGGGCAGTGCCCAGAAATTTCGATGCTTTTTTCTTCTCGGCCATAACGCGCGCGCCTCAATGTTTGGGGTGGCAGGGCTGGTACATGCCCGCCGCAGTGATGTTCAAAAGATGTCTATGCGCGAAGGGGCAGACCTTCAAGGGCGCTGAGCCGTGCAAAAAGGGCGGCAATGCCGCTTGCATCAATATTGGCAAAAGCGATGCGCATTTCTTGCGCGCCTGTGGGGTCGTCACTGGGCCGGAACATGGTGCCGGGCAGCGCAAGGATTTGGGCGTTATGGACCAGCCACTTGGCCAACTCATCAGAGGGCATCGCATAGGGATGCCGCAGGTAGGCAAAATACGCGCCGTTGCCCAAAAGGGACCAACCTTTGGCCTCAAGTGCTGGCATGTTTTGCGCAATTGCTGCGCTGCGGTTCAGGATTTCCTGCCGCTCGCCCGCGAGCCAGTCGCCAAGGTTTTGAAGGCCCCAAAGGGCTGCTTTTTGCCCAAGCTGGTTGGGACAAATAGCAACTGTGTCGAGGAACTTCTCGGCTTCGGCCAAAAATGCAGCAGACGCCATCATGGCACCCACGCGGTGGCCGGTCAGACGGTACGCTTTGGAAAAGCTGTAAAGCTGGACGAGGGTCTCATCCCAATCAGGAAGCCCGACAAGCGTGTGAGGCGCGCCGTCCCGGCTGTCAAAGTCGCGGTAGGTCTCATCAATAAGCAATTTTAGCCCGTGCGCTTTGGCCAAATCATAAAATGCGCGCACAGTTTCACCGCTATATTCGGTGCCCGCAGGATTATTGGGGGTTACCAGCACGATGGCTTTTGTGCGCGGCCCGATCAGGGCTTTGGCTGTTGCGACATCCGGGGTCAAATCAGCGCCCGTTCCAAGCGGCACCGTCGTGACGCCCGCCATATCAAGCCACATTTTATGATTGAAATACCACGGGGTTGGCAGCAGAACTTCATCCCCTTGGGCGCAAATTGCCGAAATCGTTGCTGAGAACGCCTGATTGCACCCCGATGTGATGGCAACCTGCGCAGGTGACACTGTTCCCTCAAAGTGGCGCGCCCATTGGCTGGCAAGTTCGGTGCGTAGCGCATCGTTGCCCAAGACCGCCCCATAAAGATGCGTGTCATCTTCTTCCATCATGGCCGCCATCGCCGCACGCATTTCGGCGGGCGGCGGGTTCACGGGGGCTGCCTGTGAGACGTTAATGAGGGGCTGTTCGCTGAAATCAGCAGTCTCAAGCCAACGGCGGGCCTCCATAACGGGGGGCGCGAAAGTGGTTTGTGTTCGAGACTGTGACATCAGATTAGCTCCTGAAAGAAGGGCAGTTTTAGATTAGACGCCGCGGTAGGGCTCCACGTATTGTAGGGCCATATCCCACGGGAAAAAGATCCACGTATCTTGGGAGACACCAGTGATGAACGTATCGACTTGGGGCTCGCCCTTTGGTTTGGCGTAAACCGTTGCGAAATGCGCGTTGGGGTACATTTCACGAACCAACTCAAGGGTTTTGCCGCTGTCGACCAGATCATCGATAATCAAAATGCCCGTGCCATCGCCCATGATATCAGCGTCTGGACGTTTGAGCACAGAGGCCTCGGATTGGTCTTGGTGCGAGTAGGATTTCACACTGATTGTATCAACCGTGCGTACATCCAATTCGCGCGCCACGATCATTGCTGGGGCCATGCCGCCACGGGTAATTGCCACGATCGCGCGCCAGTTTCCATCGTCTGGCCCTTTGCCATCAAGACGCCACGCCAATGCGCGGCTGTCACGGTGGATTTGGTCCCATGAAATGTGAAACCCTTTTTCGTGCGGCAAGCGATCAGTCATATGGTGGTCCTTTCGGCGGAATTAAGTGAAGCCGACCTTAAGGCCCAACAGGGCAAGGATGCCCCCAAAACCGCGGTCGATAATGTGTTTGAGGCGGATGTATCCGCGGCGAATGTGCTCAATAGAAAACAACCGCGCCACAATCGTGCAGCAGGCAAACTCGTTGATTAAAATAGCGCCAAGTAGGGCCAGCACCCAAAGCGGCGAGGCATCTGTTGGAATGGTACCCACGAAAACCGCGCCAAAGAAAACGGCGGGTTTAGGATTGGCCAATTGTGTTGCAACTCCGCGCCAAAAGGCAGCAAGCGGGGTGGGCGTTTTGATATTTTCGGGGCTCTCAACGTCCTCATCTGCGCGGCGCCACATTTGCAGCGCGAGCCACATCAGAAACAGACCACCGGCCAGTTTGAAGCCCCACATCAGGCCCGGTGCTGCGCGAAACAAAACCGCAAGACCAAAAAGGGCCGCAACAGCCCAAAACAAAGCCCCAACAGCGATGCCAGCGGCCAAAAAGACAGACGTCCGCATCCCATCGCGCAGCCCGACACGGGCCGCCATTAAAATGGCGGGGCCCGGAGAGGCCGCCGCGACAAGATGCAGAAAATATGCCGTCATAAAGGCCGCGATCATGGGCGCGCCGTTATTCTTTGGACATATCGGGGGCGTCGACGGCTTTCATGCCGACCACGTGATATCCTGCGTCGACGTGCAGGTTCTCGCCTGTGACGCCACTGCCAAGATCAGACAGCAGATATAGCGCGGATTTCCCCACGTCTTCAGTGGTCACATTACGGCGTAGGGGCGAGTTATACTCGTTCCACTTCATGATGTATCGGAAATCACCGATTCCAGAGGCCGCCAGTGTTTTGATCGGACCCGCAGAGATGGCGTTGACGCGGATGCCGTCTTTGCCCAGGTCTTCGGCCAAGTATTTGACGGAAGCTTCAAGAGCCGCTTTGGCAACACCCATGACGTTATAATGGGGCATCACTTTTTCGGCGCCGTAATATGTCAGCGTCAAGCACGAGCCACCGGGGTTCATGATCTTTTCGGCGCGCTGCACGACTGCTGTGAATGAGTAAACGGAGATATCCATGGACATCGCAAAGTTGCCGCGTGTCGTATCAACGTACCGGCCGCGCAATTCGTTTTTATCAGAAAAACCAATGGCATGTACGACGAAGTCAATCTTTCCCCACGCTTTTTCAATCTCGGCAAAAAGCGCATCAATTGAGGCTTCATCGCCCACATCGCACGGGATTACAATGTCAGAGCCAAGCTGTGCAGCAAGCGGGCCCACACGTTTAAGAAGTGCGTCACCTTGATATGAGAAAGCAAGCTCGGCGCCCGCATCGGCGCAGGCTTTTGCAATGCCCCACGCAATAGATTTATCGTTGGCCAGGCCCATGATGAGACCGCGTTTGCCGGCCATAAGTTGGTTTGACATTGTTTTCCCCTTGGGTAGTGCTGGCGCTTGACCGCCTCTGTGTGAGGTTTACGTCAGCCCTAAGCGAGCGGCAAGGCTCCGTGCTGTGTTATCTTGGGCAATTGCCGGTCCAACGGGCAACGACAGGGGCCCAAATGCACAAAACGGCGCAATCGTGATGCAGACAACAGACATTAACCACCTTTTTGAGGACGTATTCTTACAATGACCGGACGCAGTGGAATTTTCGCGGGCGATGACCCGTTCGAGCTGGCAAAAACATGGATGGCTGAGGCCGAGCAAAGCGAGATCAATGACCCTAACGCCATAGCACTTTCGACAGTAGACGCAGATGGGATGCCGAACGCGCGCATGGTGCTGTTAAAAGATGTCGAGGACGCGGCATTTGTCTTCTACACTAATTATACCTCGAAAAAGGCGCAGGAAATTGATGGGGCCGAAAAGGCCGCGTTTGTGATGCACTGGAAGTCTTTGCGCCGCCAAATTCGTGTGCGCGGTCATGTGACCAAAGAAGATGGGGCGCAAGCGGATGAATATTACAACTCCCGCTCGCTCAAAAGCCGCCTTGGGGCGTGGGCATCGGATCAATCCAAACCATTGGCGTCACGGGCAAGCCTTATGACGGAAGTTGCAAAAGTGACGGCCAAAATGGGTGCAAATCCCACGCGGCCACCATTTTGGGGTGGATATCGGATTACACCTATCGAGATTGAGTTCTGGGCCGATGGGGAGTTTCGCTTGCACAACCGGTTCCGCTGGACCCGTGCAACACCGGATGAGCCATGGGATGTAGTGCTTTTGAATCCCTAGACTTTTACGCACTTAAACCAAAGATAGCATATCGTTCCTAAAGAGGCCGTCGGTGTTCCGCAGATAAATTGCACCGACGGCCCGGAACCTTCAGCAGAGTAATTCGTGGTGTAGTTATAGATGGAGCGTCCCCAAAGCGGGATGGTTATGTGCAAAATGCAAGAACAGCAGAATATTGAGAACGTAGACGTTGAAGAAGAGATCGTATTTGGCGTCGTTAAATGGTTTGACCCGGTTAAGGGTTTTGGATTTGTTGTGGCTGACGACGGTGGTCCAGACATTTTGTTACACGCGAATGTTTTGCGTAATTTCGGCCAGGGCTCCATCGCGGAGGGCACAGAAATTGAGGTCGCAATTCAACACACAGATCGCGGCGTGCAGGCAGTTGAGGTCCTTGAGATCACACCAGCAGAAGACGACGGCACCAGCACACTGGGCGAGTTTGTCCACGTCAGCCCCGAAGAGCTGCAAAAGATCGAGCTTGAGCCATCCCGCGTTAAGTGGTTCGACAAAACCAAAGGTTTCGGTTTTGCAAATGTGTTTGGCTTTGATGAAGACATCTTTGTGCATGTTGAAGTACTGCGCCGTTCCGGTCTGGCAGATCTTCAAAGCGGCGAAGCCGTTGGCATCCGTGTCATCGACGGTGAGCGCGGTAAAATGGCAGCGCAAGTCTGCACATGGGATTTCGCAGTCGAGCGTCAGTAATTCCATCTTTCGAACGATTTTAAAAAAGCACGTAGCGATGGCCGCTGCGTGCTTTTTTGTTGTCCTGCCGTTTGGCGCGCAGGCTGCGTGTTCCGACAGCCAGATAGAATTGCGCGGCACATGGGGTAAGGCCGTTTTTGACGTTGAAGTCGTAGCTGATCCCGCTGCGCGTGCCCAAGGGTTGATGTTTCGCGAAGACATGCCGCGCGGGGCAGGGATGTTATTTGTGTATGAGCGCCCACAAACCGTCGCGTTCTGGATGAAGAATACGTTGATCCCGCTTGATATGATCTTTGCCAGTGAGGATGGGGTGGTGCGCAAAGTTCACTCAAACGCGGTTCCTGGTGATCTGACACCGATCCCTGGGGGCGATAACATCATGTATGTGCTCGAAATTAACGGCGGATTGTCCGAGATTTACGGGATCAATGCGGGATCTGAGATGCGGCATGAAATTTTTGACAAAGAAGTTGCATCTTGGCCGTGTTAGGGGCTTTTCATTTGCGCAAAGGCGGATTAAACGCAGCACCAGTCGGGGCGTAGCGCAGCCTGGTAGCGCGACGGTTTTGGGTACCGTAGGTCGCAAGTTCGAATCTTGCCGTCCCGACCACTTCACCACATTAGTTATTGAGCCAGTGCCCAGCGGGTAGTCTGTACTGGCGCCACACATCTAACCATGTACTGAGCAGGGCGGCTGTCTTCTGCTTCATTCCGCACAAATAATAGTAGTGTTAGATTCGGAGTGGTTTATTGAATGTGTGCTACATTTAGTGGCAAAGGCCGTGCACCTCTCCACATTTGCTATCATCTGCCGCATAATTGATACTTTTGATAATGGTAGGTTTTGCTGATTTTCCTTTTTAGTAAAACAATTTTAGCAATCCATTAATCCAAGTGCGCTGGCCGTAAATTCTGCTAGCCTGTGGAAAAGCGTCTGGATAAAGTCTGCTGATTTCTTAAAGTGCCGCGATAAAACTACGGGAATAAAAGGAAAAATCCGGTTGTTCATGTTGCGGACGAAATCACAGTTATCCACAGCCTTCGCGCACATGAATCACATGATTGTGTCTGGCTCATAATAGGCCCCTTACCGTCAATACCATTTTGAGACTTTGATTAATAAAAAACCGTTGACCACGTAGGTGAAACTACGTCAGTTTGTGCAGGCTGACAAGGTGGCCACCATATATAGTGGCGCACAGGTTGGTGGGGACAGGTTCAAAAGACCACAACAAATATAGGATGTGCGTGGCGCCAATTGCCAAGACGCGCTCCGGCAGAGCTACGGGTAACCGAGGCACTGAGCAGAAAATTTGTCCCTATCATCATCAGCCAAGACGCGCCGTTGCGTGTTTTGTAGTTAACATCTTACAGGGACAGGGCTCCGAGATATGAAAATCGACCGCACATTTACCGCCGCCGGCAAAGACGCATACGCCGAACTGGACTTTATCAAGACAGTTTCGGAAATCCGGAACCCCGATGGCACGATTGTGTTTCAACTCGAAGATCTGGAAGTTCCCTCCAGCTGGAGCCAAGTTGCCAGCGACGTGATTGCGCAAAAGTATTTCCGCAAAGCGGGCGTGCCGTCCAAAGTTGAAAAAGTAGCTGAGAAGGATGTCCCTGAGTTCCTTTGGCGGTCCAAGCCAGCAAAAGGCGCGACCTTCGGTGGTGAGACATCTGCGAAGCAAGTTTTTGACCGTCTGGCAGGCGCGTGGACATACTGGGGTTGGAAAGGTGGGTATTTCACCACTGAAGCCGACGCCCGCGCGTATTTCGATGAGATGCGCTACATGTTGGCGACACAGCGCGCCGCGCCGAACAGCCCGCAGTGGTTCAACACTGGCTTGCACTGGGCCTACGGTATCGACGGTCCTGCGCAAGGCCACCACTATGTAGACCACAAGACCGGCAAACTGACAAAATCCACCAGCAGCTATGAGCACCCACAGCCACACGCGTGCTTTATTCAATCTGTTGCGGATGATCTGGTAAATGAAGGCGGCATCATGGACCTTTGGGTGCGTGAAGCGCGTTTGTTCAAATATGGCTCTGGCACAGGCACAAACTTCTCAAGCCTGCGTGCGTCGGGTGAGGGGCTCTCTGGCGGTGGTAAATCATCCGGTCTGATGGGCTTTTTGAAAATTGGTGACCGCGCTGCAGGTGCGATCAAGTCTGGTGGCACAACACGCCGCGCGGCCAAGATGGTTATCGTCGATGCGGACCACCCTGATATTGAAGAGTTCATCGAGTGGAAGGTGCTTGAAGAGCAAAAAGTAGCATCCATCGTTGCTGGCTCAAAAATGCACGAGCAAAAGCTCAACGCGATTTTTGCGGCGATCAAAGCATGGGACGGCTCGCAAGAGGATGCCTATGATCCAAAGACCAACCCACAACTGAAGGAAGCGGTGAAGTCCGCCAAGAAAGTTGCGATCCCCGAGACATACATCAAGCGCGTTCTGGATTACGCAAAGCAAGGCCACACCTCGATTGAGTTCCCCACATACGACACGGATTGGGATTCAGAAGCCTATAACTCTGTATCTGGTCAGAACTCGAACAACTCGATCCGCGTGACTGATGCGTTCCTGAAGGCCGTTGAAGCAGATGGCACATGGGATTTGATCAACCGCACAGACGGTAAAGTTTTCAAAACCGTCCAAGCCCGCGATTTGTGGGAAAAAGTAGGCCACGCAGCTTGGGCCTGTGCCGATCCGGGCATCCAATACCACGACACAGTTAACGCGTGGCACACTTGCCCAGAAGACGGTGAAATTCGTGGTTCCAACCCGTGTTCAGAGTACATGTTCCTTGATGACACGGCCTGTAACCTTGCATCCATGAACCTGCTGACGTTTCTCAAGGACGGTGTGTTCCAGTCAGAAGACTACATGCACGCGTGCCGTCTGTGGACGGTCACCCTTGAGGTGTCTGTGATGATGGCGCAGTTCCCGTCCAAAGAGATCGCGCAACGCTCATATGACTTCCGCACACTTGGTTTGGGCTATGCAAACATCGGCGGTTTGCTGATGAATATGGGCTACTCTTATGACAGTGATGAAGGCCGTGCGCTTTGCGGTGCGTTGACTGCAATCATGACTGGCGTCAGCTATGCCACATCCGCGGAAATGGCCGGTGAGTTGGGTCCGTTCCCAGGGTACAAAAAGAACGCAGACCACATGCTGCGCGTCATCCGTAACCACCGCACAGCGGCCTACGGCAAGACAGACGGCTATGAGAACCTTGAGATCAAGCCAGTTGCATTGGACCACGCGTCCTGCCCAGACAAAAGCTTGATCGAATTGGCGCAATCCGCATGGGACGAAGCGCTGAGCCTTGGCGAAGCCCACGGTTACCGCAACGCCCAAGCCACAGTTGTTGCACCAACAGGCACAATCGGCTTGGTCATGGATTGTGATACCACAGGCATTGAGCCAGACTTCGCACTGGTGAAATTCAAGAAGCTTGCGGGCGGTGGTTACTTCAAGATCATCAACCGCTCTGTACCAGCAGCCCTTGAAAAGCTTGGCTACGGCAGCGCGCAGATCGAAGAGATCGTCAGCTACGCTGTTGGTCACGCCTCAATGGGCAACGCGCCGGGCATCAACCACACTGCACTTATCGGTCATGGTTTCGGCCAAGCCGAGCTTGAAAAAGTGGAAGCTGCGTTGGCATCAGCCTTCGACATCCGCTTTGTGTTCAACCAGTGGACCTTGGGCGCAGAGTTCTGCACCAATGTCCTGGGTATTCCGCAGGACAAGCTTGCTGATCCAACGTTTGATCTGTTGACGCACTTGGGCTTCACCAAAGCGGACATCAACGCAGCCAACGACCACGTTTGCGGAACGATGACCCTAGAGGGTGCGCCACACTTGAAGAAAGAGCACTATGCGATCTTCGATTGTGCCAACCCGTGTGGCAAGAAAGGCGAGCGTTTCCTGAGCGTCGACAGCCACATCACCATGATGGCCGCTGCCCAGTCGTTCATCTCTGGCGCGATCAGCAAGACGATCAACATGCCAAACGATGCTACGATCGAGGACTGCCAGAAAGCCTATGAGCTGTCTTGGTCCTTGGGTGTGAAAGCGAACGCGCTGTACCGTGACGGCTCAAAACTCAGCCAGCCGCTTGCTGCGGCCTTGGTCGAGGATGATGATGAGGCGGCTGATGTACTTGAAAACGGCTCCACCATGGAGAAAGCACAAGTGATCGCCGAAAAGATCATCGAGAAGGTTGTAGTCAAAGAGGTCATCAAATCGCACCGCGAAAAGATGCCACAGCGCCGCAAGGGCTATACCCAAAAAGCCAACGTGGGTGGGCACAAAGTGTATCTGCGCACGGGTGAGTACGCAGATGGCAACCTTGGTGAAATCTTCATCGATATGCACAAAGAGGGGGCGGGCTTCCGCGCTATGATGAACAACTTCGCCATCGCGGTGTCTGTTGGTTTGCAATATGGTGTGCCGCTTGAGGAGTTCGTCGATGCGTTTACCTTCACCAAGTTTGAGCCTGCGGGCATGGTCCAAGGCAACGACAGCATCAAGAACGCTACATCCGTGCTGGATTACATCTTCCGCGAATTGGCTGTGTCATATCTTGACCGTACCGATCTTGCCCATGTGAAGCCTGAAGGCGCCACATTTGATGATATCGGCCGCGGTGAGCAAGAGGGCGTGAGCAACGTTAAAGAAGTGTCTGACACTGCTGCGACGCGCACCCTTGAAGCGCTCAAGACAATCAGCTCAACAGGCTATCTGCGCAAGCGTTTGCCCCAAGAGTTGACTGTGTTGCAGGGCGGCCAAATGGGCATGACCGAGACAGCGTCTGTGGCGCCAGTAACCCCTGTGGTGGCTGATGGCGCAACTGGCGTGGCCGTAGCCGAAGCGGCTGTCGCAGGTGGCGGTGTACAGATGGACGCCCGTGCCAAAGCGAAGATGCAAGGCTATGAGGGTGAGGCCTGCGGCGAGTGCGGCAACTACACGCTGGTGCGCAACGGCACCTGTATGAAGTGCAACACCTGCGGCGGCACATCCGGCTGTAGCTAAAGAGATGCGGCGGCCCCCTGCGCGAGCAGGCGAGGGCCGCCCATGACGATCAGGCCGCAGGCATAAAACAACGTAAGAGCGGTAAATTATACGAGCCTGATTGAACAAACTGGGGCGCCTTTGGGCGCCCCCATTTTTGTTCGGTGTGGTGGTGTGCGCAAAGAGAAGGAATCGCTGTTTTTGCAGGCGTGCATCCGGTGGGGCGCTGCCCCACACCCCGAGATATTTCCCAACAAAAGAAGCTGTGCGCGAAATGAAAAGCTCCTCGCGCTTGTTCAGTGCGAGGAGCTTTAGCTTTTATCGGTAACTTATTGTAAATTGGCATCTATTCTGGTCCGCGTGAAAGGGCTGCTACGCCTGTGCGGGCCATTTCGACTAGGCCGATGGGGCGCATCAGATCGGCAAATGCGTCGATTTTCCCGACGTCGCCAGTGATTTCAAAAACGAAACTATCAAGGGTGCTGTCCACAACGTTGGCGCGAAAAATCTCGGCCAGACGCAGTGCTTCTATGCGCTTGTCGCCGGTCCCTGTAACTTTGAAAAGGGCCAACTCACGTTCAACGGCGGGGCCTTCAACAGTAAGATCATGCACGTCGTACACCGCCACAATCCGGCCCACTTGTGCTTTGATTTGCTCAATCATCTGCGGGGTGCCGGTTGTTACGATCGTGATGCGCGACAGCTGCTTCTCGTGATCTACTTCCGCGACTGTCAGGCTTTCGATGTTGTAGCCGCGCCCTGAGAAAAGTCCGATGACGCGCGCCAGAACGCCCGCTTCGTTGGCGACCAATACCGCAAGGGCGTGGCGTTCTTCTACGTCAGAAAAGGTTGGGCGAAGGTTGTAGGCGCTGTGGCTTGATGCGCCTTTCTTGAGTTTCAGTGCAGCCATTGGGTGTCTCAATTCATGTATGTTTTGTGTGGGCCTGACGCGCCCGTCTTGAGGGGCGTCAGGCCGATAAGAGCGAAGGGTCGTGCGGGTGTTAGACCAGCACGCTGCCTTTTGCATCGATCGCACCTTTGGTGCTGGCGTCGCCCAAGAGCATCTCGTTGTGTGCCTTGCCCGATGGGATCATGGGGAAACAGTTTTCGTGTTTTTCAACGAGGCAATCGAAAATAACCGGACCGTCGTAGGTGATCATTTCCATAATGGCATCGTCCAGGTCCGCAGCATCTTCACACAAAATGCCCTTGGCACCAAAAGCTTCGGCGAGCTTTACAAAGTCGGGCAGGGCTTCTGACCAGCTTTGTGAATAACGCTCGCCGTGCAGCAATTCTTGCCACTGGCGCACCATGCCGAGCCGTTCGTTGTTCAGAATGAATTGCTTTACAGGCAAGTTGAATTGCACCGCTGTGCCCATCTCTTGCATGTTCATCATCCACGAAGCTTCACCCGCCACGTTAATGACCAGCGCGTCACGGTGCGCGGCTTGCACACCGATTGAAGCAGGGGTGCCGTAGCCCATTGTGCCCAAACCACCGGACGTCATCCAACGGTTGGGGTCTTCAAATCCGAGGTACTGCGCCGCCCACATCTGGTGCTGGCCGACTTCGGTTGTGATGTAGCGGTCGTATTTTTGGGTCAG
>NZ_CBFHHE010000009.1:0-59425 GCF_965655635.1 Nereida sp. | reverse complement strand
ACTTTGCCTTCTGGCTTGAACGACAGACAGCGCACGGCGCGCCAGTCTTCAATCTGGCTCCACCACGTGGTGAGCGCTTCTTTGTTTGTCTGGCGACCCTTTGATTTCCAAACGTTCAGCAGGTCCTCAAGCACATGGGCCACATCACCAAGGATCGGCATATCCACATGGATGACTTTGTTGATAGATGAGGCGTCGATATCGATGTGCGCCTTTTTTGAGTCAGGCGAGAACGCATCGAGGCGGCCCGTGATCCGGTCATCAAAACGTGCGCCGATGTTGATCATCAGATCGCAATCATGCATCGCCATGTTTGCTTCATAAAGCCCGTGCATGCCCAACATGCCCAGCCAGTTGTCACCAGACGCAGGGTAGCAGCCCAAGCCCATGAGGGTTGAGGTGATGGGGAAGTTTGTTGCCGCCACCAATTCGCGCAAAAGCTGTGATGCCGCGGGGCCAGAGTTGATGACGCCGCCACCGGAATAGATGATCGGGCGCTTGGCCTTGGCCATAGCGTCAGCCAATTCTTCAATGGTGGCCATGTCGCCTTTTACTTGGGGCTGGTAGTGCGACTTGGTGGGGGCGGCAGCCTGATACTCGCCCTTGGCGAATTGGACGTCTTTGGGAATGTCCACAAGCACAGGGCCTGGACGGCCAGATGTGGCAACGTGAAACGCCTCGTGGATTGTACCAGCAAGCTCATCGGTGTCTTTCACAAGCCAGTTGTGTTTCGTGCAGGGGCGCGTGATGCCAACGGTGTCGGCTTCCTGAAATGCGTCAGAGCCGATCATGAATGTCGGCACCTGACCGGACAAAACGATCATTGGGATGCTGTCCAAAAGCGCATCCGTAAGGCCTGTCACCGCGTTTGTGGCGCCTGGACCAGACGTCACCAAAACGACACCGGGTTTGCCTGTCGCGCGGGCATAGCCTTCGGCGGCATGGGTCGCGCCTTGCTCGTGGCGGACCAAAATGTGGTTGATGTCGCTTTGTTGAAAAATCTCGTCATAGATCGGCAGCACCGCGCCACCGGGGTAGCCGAAAATCGTGTCGACGCCTTGTTCTTTAAGGGCTTGGATAACAATTTGGGCGCCTGTCATGGGTGCGGGCATCTTGGTCTCTCCGGTTTTCAAAGTTTGCGCGGCTGGTTCCGCGTCAAATCAATAGCTAGCTCGTTTCAGGTTCAGAAAAGAAAAGGTGACATAAAAAAACCCCCGATTGTGTCGGGGGCGCATGGTTTCAAAACTGGATGATCTTACGATCCCATGCGCATCTTTCGACAAATCACGACGACGTCTTTCATAGTCCGCCCTTTCTTAACAACTGCGAGGGACGTTATGGCGGGCGTTCGGGGGCGTCAACAGCCGGACAGCAGTTTTTTGGCTGTTTTGGATAATTAAATAGCGATTTTAGTGATGATTTTTGAAACTATCGAAAAGTATAGGAGTGTTTTTCGGCATTTTATTGGAGGCTGGCCTGCAAATTAGCCCCTGTGCCCTGCAAAACTCCGTGCTCAAGCGCGTAGCGGGTCAGCCCCGCGGTCGATGAAATACCCAGTTTGCGTTTGATGTTCTTGCGGTGCGTCTCAACAGTACGCACAGAAATATCCAGCACAGCTGCTACGTCTTTGTTGGATTTACCGCCGGCAAGTTGCAGCAAAATAGTCTGCTCGCGCTCGGTCAGGATTTCGCGCCCGCCCGCAACCGCGTTCCCAAGCGTGGTGACAATCGTGCCGAACCTGATTGGTAACTGATTAAATCAGACCTGAAAAAGACAATGGCCCTGCAGGAAACTGTGGGGCCGTTTTCATTTTGTTGAGAGGATGGGAGCTGATTAGGGCGCCTTAATCAGCCGCCTTCATACCGCAGACTACACTTTTGAAGACAGCGTATCAGGCAGCGAGATATTCGCGACTTGTTCGGCGATCGGATCAATGGACAGCGGGTGCGTCTCTTGCTCAAAATCGGCCACGTTGTTCATGGGTTCCCACGCGCCACCACGGTAGACCTCAAGGCCCGAGAACTTCGCCTTGTAATCCATTTTGGGTGATCCAGGCACCCAATACCCAAGATAGACGTATGGTAGGCCTGTTTCCCGCGCGATCTCGATATGATCAAGGATAATATGCATTCCGGGCGAGCTTGGCGCCGCATCAGGCGCAAAGAACGAATAAACCATGCTCAGCCCGTCATCGAGCAGATCGGTCAGGCAAACGGCGGTCAAAACCTCGTCGCGGGTGTATTCGATCACGCGGCTGCGCACAGGCGTTTCTTCGACCATGGCGGCGAACTCGAATATATCCATATCAGCCATACCGCCATTTGCGTGCCGCGTATCCAGATACGCGCGGAACAGGGCAAATTGCTCTTCAGTAGCCCAAGGGCTTGTTACGCGGCGGCGCATGTCTTTGTTGCGGCTCATCACGCGTTTCTGGCTTTTGCTCGGCTTAAAATCAGCCACTTTAATGCGCGCGGACAAACACGCAGTACAATCGGCGCATGATGGCCGGTAAAGTACATTTTGTGAGCGGCGAAAACCTTGCTTGGACAGCCCGTCATTCAGCTTTTCAGCGCTTTCACCTTGCAATGCGGTAAACAGTTTACGCTCCATCCGACCCTCAAGATAAGGGCAGGGCTGCGGTGCGGTCACATAAAACTGTGGTGCAATTGGCAGTGTGTGGCGCATTAATAATCCAATTCTTGAATACACAAACCCTAGCAAGCGAAAACAGTCTCGCCAACCCCTGTCTGCGTGGTGCGTTAACGCGAATGTGCAGCGTGGTTAATGGCCACGGTCCCCAGCAGATGGTCAGTCGCCCCTTGGCGCTTTTCGCTGATCAACATCAAGATGATAGAGATCAACTGCAACACCGGCACCCCGAATGAGATGACATATCCCAATGTGTGCAAAAACGCGGTCCCTACATCAAACTTGGTGCCCTTGGCGGTGCGAAATTCAATTGCCACAACACCCATGCCCACCGTGGCGGACCGGCGCGCCAATGTGACAACGCGGTAGATAAAGCTGACAGAAAAGAAGACTGCAAAGAAGATGAAAAAGCCAACCCCAAGCGTAAGCAGGCAAAGCGCGATCGATATGGCCGCGATGATGAGCGTATCAATCCCCCAGGCCAACAAACGTTTCATCGGTACATCGGCGTAGAACTCTGCTTGATCTACTGGATCGGGAAGGGCGCTGTGCATAGGCAGATATCCGTGCGGTTTCACTTGTTATAAGCAGTTATGTGGTTGTTTGGAGCCCTTCGATCAAGGGCACCCGCTCTTTTTGACCAATTGTTGTCCTTGACCAATCACGGCCCCCGTATCACGTTGATTTACATGAAGTTTACAGATGCCATCACTCGTATGCCGCGCGCCTTTGACCTCGATCGCGGGGCCGAACGCGCTGTCCTGTTCGATGGCCCGTTGGCGAATGTGGTCGCCGGTGCTGCGGGATGCAGCCCATACCTAAGTGGGCTGATCGGCAAGCATCATGAGTGGCTACAGAGCGCTTTTGCAGACCCTGAGGACGCTTTGCGTGCCGAATTGGCGGCAGTGGCGGGCTATGCCTCAAACGTGACACTGAGCGAGCTAAGCCCGTCTTTGCGCCGGTCCAAAGGACGGATTGCCTTGCTCACGGCACTTGCGGATCTTGCCGGTGTCTGGCCGCTGGAAAATGTTACAACCGCGTTGACCCAGCTTGCGGACGCAGCACTTCAAACGGCCCTTGATGCAGAGTTCGCGGCCCGTTTCAAAAGGGGGCATTTGCCGTGGTTGACCGAAGATGATCTTGCCACAAACGGTGGCTTGGTTGTGCTCGCCATGGGTAAGATGGGCGCGTTTGAATTGAATTATTCAAGCGACATTGACCTAATTTGCCTCTTTGATGACAGCCGCTATGCCCGTGATGATGTGGCCGATGTGCGCCACGCATTTGTGCAGATTATTCGTGCAATGACCAAAACGATCAGCGCCCATACCCGCGATGGTTACGTCTTTCGAATGGACCTGAGGTTGCGCCCTGATGCTGCGGTGACGCCTGTGTGCATGTCGATGTCTGCAGCCGAGCTTTACTACGAGGCTGAGGGCCGCACATGGGAGCGCGCGGCCCACATCAAGGCGCGTGTTTGCGCGGGCGATCACAACGCCGGAGAGACCTATCTTGAGCGTCTTCGACCTTTCATCTGGCGAAAGCATCTGGATTTTGCAGCAATTAAGGACGCGCATGATATGCGCCTCAAAATTTGGGCACATAAGGGGCTGGCAGGGGCTATTTCATTGCCCGAGCATAACGTGAAACTGGGCCGTGGCGGTATTCGTGAGATTGAGTTCTTTACCCAAACACTGCAGTTGATTGCAGGCGGGCGCGACCCTGATTTGCGTGTGCGTGGAACCTGTGCAGGGCTTGATGCTATTTCTTCAAAAGGTTGGATAAGCAATGAGTTGGCGGGCGATTTTAAAGTAAAATACCGCGCCCTTCGCGATATCGAACATCGCTTGCAAATGATTGCTGACGCGCAAACCCACGTATTGCCCCGCGATGAAGAAGGCTTCAGCCGGCTTGCCGCAATGATGGGTGAGGACATGGTAGCCCTCAAGCAACGATTGCAGGGCTTATTTGAGAGCGTTCACAGCCGTACGGAGGCGTTCTTTGCGCCAGAAGCACCTGCCGATGATGGTGCTATCGCCAGTATCAACACGACTGATCAGGAAGGCGATACAGCTCCAATTCCGAACGATTTTGGCCAGGAAATAATTGCCCGTTGGCCCAGCTACCCCGCTATGCGTTCTGCCCGCGCCACGGAAATTTTCAATCGTCTGCGCCCGTCCATTGTGGCTAAATTAGTCCAAGCCGCACGCCCCGAAGAAGCGCTTGCGCATTTCGATGGGTTCTTGCGCGGCCTGCCGGCAGGTGTGCAGGTATTTTCTCTTTTTGAGGCCAATGCCCCGCTGGTGGATTTGCTGCTTGAGATTTGCGCGACGTCACCTGCGCTCGCGGCCTATCTTGGTCGTAATTCCAACGTACTGGACGCGGTCATTGCGGGTGATTTCTTTGCGCCGTTCCCAAGTGACGCGCAGCTAGGTGACATAGTTTCTGACGCTCTTACGGCTTGTGCGGATTATGAGGCGGTGCTGGATACGGCGCGACGGATTAAGAAAGAATGGCACTTTAGGATCGGTGTGCATCATCTGCGCGGTGTGATCGATGCGCAAACGGCCGGTGCGCAATATGCGTCCCTTGCCAAGGCTTTGGTTGGCGCGCTTTGGCCGCGGGTCACGGCTGAGTTCGCGTCAAAGCATGGCGCGCCGATGGGGCGCGGAGCTGTTCCAATTGCGATGGGCTCTCTGGCCGCGGGGCAGTTAAACGCGGGCTCGGATCTAGATTTGATTTTGATTTATGATGCGGACCCTGACGCCATCTCTGACGGTCCAAGGCCGCTGCAGACGCGGACATATTTTGCCCGCCTGACCCAAGCGCTGATTACTGCGTTGACGGCGCAATTGCCGGAAGGGCGGCTTTATGAGGTTGATATGCGGCTGCGTCCTTCGGGGCGGCAGGGGCCTGTGGCAAGTGGTTGGGCGTCTTATGCGAGCTACCAGAAAGAAGAAGCTTGGACGTGGGAGCATCTTGCCCTGACGCGCGCACAGGGGCTTGGTGAAGGGGCGCTTGCGCAGGATTGGAATGCTTTGCGCGATGATATTTTGCGGGACACGCAAAAAGATGTGCTGGGTGATACTAGTGATATGCGGGCGCGTTTGGCAGGGGCGAAACCTGGGAGTGATCCTTGGGACGTCAAGAACCGTGCAGGCGGTGTGCAAGATATCGAACTCTTCGCCCAAGCCAGTGCGCTGAAAGCGGGGCTTGATGACGTACCTCGCGATACGTTGGCGCAACTGGCGACAACAGTCGCAAACGGATGGTTGAATGACGCGGACGCGCGCGCCATCACCGCAGCTTATAAGACCCTATGGGCCGTGAAAGCGATGCAGGCTGAATTGAGCCTTGGGCCGTTTGACGCAGCAAAAGTCGGGACGGGCGCGGTTGGCGTTCTAAATGGTATTTTGGGCGCGGGCTCTGAGAACGACGCGCTGGCAAAAGTGGCTGAGGCACGGCAAGCGGCGCGTGCATGTATCGAACGGATTATGCCCATTGGGGGCTCAAAAGATGGGGCAGGCGGCAATGATTGACTTCAAGTTTTTGGACCCACGCGGATTGATCCAAGAAAGCTATAAAATCGATGGGATCAGCGCGCCTGAGTGCCGTTCGATCTTTCTGGACTGGGCTCTTGGGCTGCCTGCGGGCGTTGCGATGCAAGATTATATCAAGCCGCTTATTGACCACTACGGGAAGTCGAACGGGGATCATCCGATGACACAGACGCTGCGCCAGGGCCTAAAAACAGCCCCCGCCACAGGACGGCGGGGCGGGCGTGCCGCGCGTGTAGCTGAATAAACAGCCAAGTGATTACCGTGTAAGTGCTGCGGCTTCGCGCGCCAACTCTTCAATCGCGGCCCAGTCTTTTGCGGCGATGAGATTTGCAGGGCAGACCCAGCTTCCGCCGACGCAAAGCGTGTTTGACAGCCCAAGGTATGTTGGGGCGTTTTCCGGTGTGACACCACCCGTTGGGCAAAATGAGACCTGTGACAAAGGCGCGCCAATCGCTTTGAGTGCGGGAGCGCCGCCATTTGCCTCGGCAGGGAAGAATTTCTGAACGGAATAGCCAATTTCGAGCAGCGCCATGGCCTCGGAAGCTGTGGAGGCACCGGGCAACAGCGGCAGGGCAGAGATTGCGCAGGCCTCAAGCAATTTTGGCGTGGCGCCGGGCGAGACACCGAACTGTGCGCCGGCTTCTTTTGCGGCTTCTACGTCTGTTGGCGTCAAAAGGGTTCCTGCGCCAACTGTGCCGCCTTCAACTTTGGCCATCTCGCGGATCGCATCGAGGGCTGCGGGTGTTCGCAAAGTCACTTCAAGTGCGGGTAATCCGCCGGCCACAAGTGCTTCGGCTAAAGGACGCGCGATTGCGGCGTCGTGGATGACGAGCACGGGCACAACCGGTGCCAGTTCACAAATTGCGCGGGTGTGGTGGCTGGCGTCGAGTGGGCTCATCATGGTGGTATCCTCTTCGGGGTATTTGCTGCCGGAAAGTGACGTGGGTGCCTCCGGCGGCGATGTTGCTAAACAAAAGAATTGAAACAGTAAATTAACTTAAGCTTTGTTTTCGGGAGTGGCAGTACAGGCGGGGACGCCGATGGCTGTAACAAAAGAAGGCCCCACAGGACTTTTGCGCGCATGCGTATCTGTCTCGGGGGCTGATCTTCTTTTGTACATAAATATCCAAATCCCGTGTTTACACAACGACGCCAGCGCCAGAACTGGCAGGGCCTACATTTGCACGAAACACTTCAAACATCTCGCGGCCAACGCCAAATGTGTTGCCTTCAAGGTTTGGTGTGGCTGCTGCGCGCGCGTCAACACCCTCGGTCAGCACATCTAGGGTCCCGTTTTGTGCATCGACCCGAACGATATCGCCGTCCTGCAGTTTTGATAAAAGACCACCGTGAAGCGCTTCGGGCGCTACGTGGATCGCCGATGGGACTTTGCCTGATGCGCCGGACATCCGGCCATCTGTAACAAGCGCTACTTTAAGGCCACGGTCCTGCAACACTGCCAACGTGGGGGTGAGCGAGTGTAATTCGGGCATGCCATTTGCGGCGGGACCTTGGAAGCGCACAACGACGATGGTGTCTGATGTGAACTCGCCCTTTTGAAACGCAGTTTTTACGTCATGCTGATCTTCGAAAACACGGATGGGGGCTTCGACAATTTGACGTTCGGGTGCGACGGCGCTGACTTTCATCATGCCGTGCCCAAGGTTGCCCCGCAGCTGTTTTACGCCGCCTTCAGGTTGAAATGGGTTTGAGACAGGGCGGAGAATTTTCTCGTTTTCACTTTGTGCAGAGCCTTCGCGGTACTCAAGTTTGCCGTCCTGCAAAACAGGCTCTTGTGTGTAACGTGATAAGCCTTTGCCGACGATTGTATCCACATCGTCGTGCAGTAGGCCTGCGTTCAACAGTTCACCGATCATGTAGCCAAGCCCACCTGCAGCGTGGAAATGGTTCACATCCGCGAGGCCGTTGGGGTATACTTTCGCCATCAATGGCACCAACGCTGAGATATCCGCAAAGTCCTCAAGCGTAAGTTCAACGCCCGCCGCGCGCGCCATTGCAGGCAAGTGCAGCACAAGGTTTGTTGAACCCCCCGTGGCCATCAGACCGACGATGCCATTCACAAACGCTTTTTCTGAGAGCACATCGCATGCGGGGGTGTAATTGTCGCCAAGTCCAGTGATGCCGAGGGTCGTTTTCGTAGCATGTTCCGTAAGGGCGGCGCGAAGTGGGGTGTTGGGGTTCACAAAGGACGCGCCGGGCAAGTGCAGTCCCATGAATTCCATCAACATTTGATTGGAATTCGCTGTTCCATAAAACGTGCAGGTGCCCGGGCCGTGGTAGCTTGCCATTTCGGCGGCCATCAACTGGCTGCGGTCAATGTCGCCGGTTGCGAACTGTTGGCGCACGCGGGCTTTTTCGTCATTGGGCAAGCCACTGGTCATTGGGCCTGCAGGCACAAAGACCGACGGGATATAGCCGAATGTACCCGCAGCAATGATAAGACCTGGCACGATTTTATCACATACACCCAAATACATCGCCGCATCAAAAGTGTTGTGCGACAGGCCAACGCCTGCGGCCAGCGCGATCACATCACGTGAAAACAGCGACAACTCCATGCCAACTTGGCCTTGGGTCACACCATCACACATGGCCGGAACGCCGCCCGCAACTTGGGCAGTGCCGCCGTGGTTGGCCGCGGCCGCTTTGATCAGATCAGGAAAATCTTTGAACGGCTGGTGGGCCGAAAGCATGTCATTGTAGGCAGTGATGATGCCAATGTTGGGTGACTGCTCATCAAGCAGGCGGTCTTTGGCGTCACCCATCGCCGCATAGGCATGGGCTTGGTTGCCACAGCTTAGGTGGCCGCGCTTTGGGCCAATGTCTGCGGCTTTGCGCATACGCTCAAGATATGTCCCGCGCCGCTTTCCTGATCGGGCAATGATGCGGTCTGTCACGGCTTTGAGGGTGGGGTTTAGCGACATGTGGCAGGCTCCATCGGCTTTGACGTCTGATATTCACCCGCGTTCTAGCGATGTTTGCGCTAACAAGTCCAGCAGTTTAAGTATCTGGGACACAGTTTGCCGCAGTTTGCTATGATGCTTGGCCAATTCAATCGTGTGCTTTAAGGGGGATATCATGACACAAACCACCACAGATGTGCCCGCTTCACCCAGGGATCTTCCCGTAGTTCGACTGAAACCAAAATCTGACGCCCGTGCCATCAGGTTCGGCGCGCCGTGGGTCTATGCAGAGGATTTGGTGACGGATCGCCGCACCAAAGGCCTAAGCGCTGGCAGCTTGGCGATTTTGGAAGACACAGACCGCAAGCCATTGGGCCTTGTGGGGGTCACACCCGACAGTCAGATCATTGCGCGCATGCTTGACCGCGATGTGACTGCAACGATTGATCAGGCGTGGTTTGAGACGCGGTTGCGGACGGCGTTCGAGCACCGTGAGCGGATGTTTGAGGCGCCGTTTTACAGGCTGATCCACGCAGAGGCTGATGGACTGCCCGGTGTCATCATTGACCGGTTTGGTGATGTAGCAGTGGTGCAACCCAACGCCGCTTGGGCCGATGCGCGGATTGGGCAGCTATCGGCCGCGCTGCAATCGGTGACGGGTGTAAGCTGTGTGATCAAAAACGCCTCGGGCCGTGCGCGCGGGCTTGAAGGGCTTGATGATGTGTCCGAGGTTCTTGCAGGCACAGCGCCGGACGCGCCATTGGAAGTGCCGATGAACGGTGCCATCTATCTGGCGGACGTTATGGGCGGTCAAAAAACCGGTCTGTTTTTTGACCAACGGCCAAACCACGCGGTAACGGCACGGCTGTCGAAAGATGCACGGGTGTTGGATGTGTTTTCCCACGTTGGCGGCTTTGGGCTGGCGGCATTGGCGGCGGGTGCGCAGAGCGCCACATGCGTTGATGGTGCACAGCCTGCGCTTGATCTGGCCCAAGGCGGTGCGGATGCCATGGGCATGGGCGACAAGCTCAGTACGCGCAAAGGGGATGCATTTGCCGTTCTTGAGGCGCTTAACGAAGAAGGTGCGAAGTTCGACGTGGTGGTTTGTGATCCACCCGCATTTGCGCCGTCGAAAAAATCGCTCGACCGTGGATTGCGCGCCTATGAGCGTGTGGCAAAACTGGCGGCACCGCTGGTGGCCGAGGGCGGATATCTTGTGCTGTGTTCGTGCTCGCATGCAGCTGACGTGCATAAATTTGCGCGCTCATCAGCGCGGGGGATCGGGCGCGCAGGGCGCCGCGCCCAGCACATTCACACAGGGTTTGCAGGACCAGATCATCCGTTGATGCCGCAGCTTTCGGAAAGCGGATATCTGAAGGCACTGTTTTATCGGTTGCTGCCGTGAAAGCGCTGATTGACGCCTGCGTTCTTTACCCAACGGTGATGCGTGAGGTGGTGATTGGTGCCGCCCGTGCAGGGCTGTTTGAGCCGCAGTGGTCTGAACGGCTGTTAGAGGAATGGGCCCGCGCTGCGGCGCGCCATGGGCCAAGTGACGAGGTCGCTGCGCGGTCTGAAGCGGTGATGCTCAATGCGCATTTCACAAGCGCCCAGATACGGCCCAAAGACGGTGATTTGGCGCGGCTTTGGTTGCCTGACCAGAACGATATTCATGTGTTGGCAGCGGCGATCGCAGGCTCGTCCGATGTGATTATTACCAACAACGCAAAAGATTTCCCGCGCAATATTCTGGCCGAAGAAGGTGTTTCGCGCGCAGACCCTGATCAATTCTTATTGGGGTTGTGGCATGCCAATCCCGAGGTCATGGCCCGCGTCGTTGAAGGGGTACGCGCCCAAGCAGAAAAGATGTCAGGCAGTACATGGACAACGCGGGGGCTGTTGAAAAAAGCGCGTCTGCCACGGTTGGGCAAAGCGCTTCAGTCCTAAGGGTTCTGCTGCCTGATCGGGCGTTACTTTTGCACCGCATCCCATTTGGCGACATTGGCCTCAATCGCCTTGATCCGTTCTTCGGTTTTGGGGTGGCTAAGCAACCACGCAGGGCTGCCGCCGCGTGCGCCCGTTAGTTTTTCAAGCTTCGTGAAAAGCGTCTTTTGCGGTTCAACCCCGATGCCGGATTTATGCAACAACGCTGAGGCATATGCGTCCGCTTCATATTCATCGGTTCGTGAAAGCCGTGCTGCGATCAGCGATGTTAGCATGCCCGCAATCCACGGGCCAACGCCCGGAATGAAGCGCCCCAAAACCATAGCCAGTGCGGTGCGCAGCGCATTTTGGCCTGAGAAATCAATCATTCTGCGGCGCGAGTGACCCAAGGCGACGTGCCCCAATTCATGGGCGATGACTGATGCCATTTCCGCGCCTGTGACCTCGCCGGCCTGAAACTTCTGATAAAATCCGCGCGTTATGAAAATACGCCCGTCAGGTGCGGCTAGTCCGTTGACGGGCTCGATCTCATAGATGTGCACGCGGATGCGCGGGATATCGAGCGCCTTGGCCATTGCCGCTGTGTGGGTTGTCAAAATCGGATCAGCAAGCTCTGTGCTGTTGCGGTCAAGCTCGCGGGCTGTGCGCCACGCAGAAAAGCGCACCATGACATAGCCATAGGCAAGCGCCAGAAGGATGGGGGCAAATTTCAACATGCTCTTTATATGGGGCAGTGTGGACGGGCTTGCCAGTGTTTGGTGCAAACTTCTGTGTGTCAATAAAAAACGCCCTTGCTAAAGGTGCCAAAGCCAAAGGCTGGCCTTTCAACAAGGGCGCGGTAACGGCGATACTTTTCGCGACGGCGCAACAGTTTTAACCGCACGTTCCGTCTGAGAGGACGTTAGAACCGCCGTTGATCAAACAGGTGCTCACCTACTTTTGCTTCGCGGGCCGAGACTGTCAGCACAAATGCTTGGGCAGGGTCGGCTGTCTTGGCGTTTGATTCGCGCAGGATATGCGTCAGTTGCGCTGTGTTATTATCGGCTTTGGCTTGTACGATTTGCATCAACACAGCCTTTGGATAAACGCTGGGCTCAACGTCTGCGGAACGCGCAGCTGATCTGCACTGGCGACGGTTGTGGCGCCAAGGGACGCGCCTAACCCGAGCAACAGTGCAAGAGCTGCGGTTTTGAATGAGTGACCGTTGAGAAGGGTCTGTGAACGTGTCATCGTGAGGTCCTCCTTTTACATTTGTTGGGCCAACCCCGGCCCTGTCAGATGACAGGCGGGGTGGTCTTCCGTGTGAACCTGCAACAGCATAGGTGCTGCAAAACGGGTCCCGTCACCCTGCGCCATGACCTTGTGATCCGTGCACGGCTGCACATCATAGTTTTGTGTGGGAAGTGGCGGTAAGGCGCGTTGATTGTTACGAAAAAACGCCGCGAAGGCTTAGCCAAGCAGCTTCATACCGCGCGTCAGCCCTTCGGGGGTCATCGGCACCATTTGGTTTTCGAATATCTCGCGGATCATCCCGATGGATTGGGTATAATCCCAATACGCTTCGGGCACAGGATTGATCCAAATATGATCGGCCCATTGCGCGCGGGCACGGTTGAGCCACGTGTGACCGGCCTCAGCGTTCCAATATTCATTCGCGCCGCCGATATAGGCGATCTCATAGGGAGACATGCTGGCATCGCCGACGAAGATGCATTTGTAGTCGGGTCCATATGTGCGCAGTATTTCTGCCGTTGGAATTTTGTCGTCCCACCGGCGCGCGTTGTCGCGCCAAACGCTTTCGTAAAGACAGTTGTGGAAGTAAAAGTGTTCAAGCTGTTTGAATTCGGATTTTGCAGCACTGAACAGCTCTTCTACCACTTTGATATGGGCGTCCATTGATCCGCCAACATCAAAGAACAGCAATACTTTGACGGCGTTGCGCCGCTCGGGGCGGGTTTTGACATCAAGGTAGCCGGCATTGGCCGTTGCGTTGACAGTACCGTCCAGATCAAACTCTTCCCTTGCGCCATCACGCGCCCACCGTCTTAGCCGTTTGAGGGCGACTTTGATATTGCGGGTGCCCAATTCGACACTGTCGTCGAGGTTGCGAAATGTGCGCTTGTCCCAGACTTTGACTGCACGTTGGTGGCGGCTTTCGTTTTGCCCGATGCGTACACCTTCGGGGTTGTAGCCATGCGCACCAAATGGCGAGATGCCCGCGGTGCCGATCCACTTGCTGCCCCCTTGGTGGCGGCCTTTTTGTTCTTCAAGGCGCTTTTTCAGCGTGTCCATCAACGCCTCAAACCCGCCAAGTGCCTCAATCTGTGCGCGTTCTTCGGGGCTAAGGTGCTTTTCGGCCATCTTACGCAGCCATTCGTCCGGTATATCAACCGCGTTCAGCACGTCTTGGGCACTGATCTCATCAAGGCCGGAAAAGCTGGCGGCGAAGGCGCGGTCGAATTTGTCCAGATGCCGTTCGTCTTTGACCAAGGTAAGCCGCGCCAGATAGTAAAACCCGTCCGCATCATATGTGGCAAGACCCGCTGCCATACCGTCTAGAAACGCCAAAAACTCGCGCAGGGTCGCAGGGACCCCGTGACGTCTTAGGTTTTCGAAAAACGGCAGAAACATCAGCGCGCGGCGAGCGTTCCGCCCACGGTCATGATGATAAATGCAATGACGCCCCACACGAAAAAGTAGTGCACCATGTCTTTGCGCGCACCACCGCGCAGTTTGGCAATGATCGCGCCAAATATGCCGCCAACGATGAATGCCAAAAGCATAAGAAGGGGGAATGAGATCATCGGGAATTATCCTCCGCTGCGCCAAATCTGTGGAGAGAGCGAGGCGATCTCTTTGAGGCGCGCGCTCACTTCTTTCTCTGTGCCGAACCCGTACCGCGCCCACCCCAAACTGTCCACCCTGACAAGCTGTGCAGCCGACGCACGGCCTTGCTGACTTAGGCCTTCAGCCTTCAACATCATGAGTGTCGCCAAAAGTGCCGCGTTTTCAGAGGTTTGCGCAGCGTTTAAGTGACGGTCAACCCACGCTACGGCGGCTTCACCGTCCCCTTGGGTGAGCGAAAACGCGGCCATGTGGACGCCAACATGGGCGCGTTGTAGTGCCGCATCAGGGAGGGTGGCATAGATCGCATCCGCTTGGCGGAAGTGGCTGAATGCGCGGGCATTGTCACTGCCCATGTGCAGCCTGCCTTTGATGAAATGGCCCAAGGCACTGCGGGCATCGGTCCAACCTTCTGCTTGGGCAATGCGCATGGCTTCATTGATGGATTTGATACGCGTGGGGACGCTGCTGCGCCGCGACAGAGCAGTGGTGACTGCGTCGCTCCATGTGCGCGGTGTTGATGTTCGTTGGCGGTTGCCAATGCCTTGCCCGCGCGGGTTGAGGCTAGCCAGAATAGCGGGCAGTCGTGCGCGCACTTGGGCGGCGCTCATGCCGCTGCGCAGTTCGGGCGCATAGGTGGCGCGCAGGATCAGCATGTCAAAACCGGTCAAAACCGTATGAAAGTTGTCATCGTTAAAAGTGCTGTCTGAAAGGCGATAAAGGTCATTTAGCGGGCCAAGGCCTTGGGCCACTTCTTCATTCAGACAATCGCGCATTTCTTGGGGGCTTGTGCCTGATGGCAAAAAGACCGCAATGCGCGAACGGGTCTGTAGTTGCGTCCAATCAAGCGCGTGACTGCGGCGCGCCTTTTTATAGGCGTCCCACGTTGCAACGCCCGGTACCACAAAGCATGCAGCATTTGGCACAAGGCTTTTCCGCTGGCGGGCAGGGATGATTTCGATGTTGATCTGCGCGCTGTCTGTGTCAGTGCGGCTAATCGGGATGCCAGCCTCATTGCGCAAGCGGCGCAGCAATGTCTCAAGATCCCGGGTGATGGTAGCGGGCAGATTGTCGCCGGACAGGCGCACCTCAATTGGGCCCTCAAACCGGGTGAAAACCGGCACATTGCGGCCACTTTCAAGCCGGAACGTGAGGTCCATGAAATCACGCGCAATCTCGCGGTTTGACCGAACAGGGCGGCGCGGGCGCGGCGTGGCAAAGACCTTAACCGCAGGCATATCCACGGCCGCACGGCTGGTGACTGAATTTGTATTGGTCGGGGCACAAGAACTAAGGGCAAACAAGCCCGCAAACACAATTGACCGCATTCAGGTAACGCCCCGCAACATAACAACTACGATGGGCGAAATGGCCTTGGATTGCGGCAATTCTTGGGTGCGCGCGCGATCATGGCGCGGCAGTTGGGCAAAGATGTCGGCGTTTTGAGGCAGGCCCGCGCGTGACGCTCTGCGCCGTGTCAAATGAAGAGCCACACCGCGCACGATGCTTATCGCCGCCCTGTTTGGCTGCGCGCCATAAACGCGAGCCGTTCGAACAAATGCACGTCTTGTTCGTTTTTCAAAAGCGCGCCGTGAAGTTTTGGCAGCGCATTTGCGCCGTCGCGTTTCAGATCCTGTGCCGTCAGATCTTCGGCTAAGAGCAGCTTCAGCCAATCCAGCACTTCTGAGGTTGATGGCTTTTTCTTCAGCCCATCCGTTTCGCGGATTTCATAAAACTGCGTAAGAGCCGCGTTCAGCAAATCCCCTTTGATGGTAGGGTGATGCACCGCGATGATCTGTTTCAGCGTCTCGGGGTCTGGAAAGCTGATGTAGTGGAAAAAGCAGCGGCGCAAAAACGCGTCAGGCAGTTCTTTTTCGTTGTTTGATGTGATGATGACGATGGGCCGGTGCGTAGCCTGAACGGTTTGGCCAGTCTCATAAACGTGAAAGGCCATTTTATCGAGTTCTTGCAGCAGATCATTGGGGAATTCGATGTCTGCTTTGTCGATCTCATCAATCAACAGCACAACGCGTTCGGGGGCGTCGAAGGCCTCCCAAAGCTTGCCTTTGCGGATGTAATTGCTGACGTCGTTAACCTTCGGATCACCCAACTGGCTATCGCGCAGGCGGCTAACTGCATCGTATTCGTAAAGCCCTTGTTGGGCACGGGTGGTGGATTTGATGTTCCACTCGATGATCGGTGTTTTTAGCGCGCGCGCAACTTGTAAGGCCAGCTCCGTTTTGCCGGTGCCTGGTTCGCCTTTAACCAAAAGGGGACGCTGCAATGTGACCGCCGCATTTACCGCAACGGTCAGGTCGTCCGTGGCCACATAGCCATCGGTGCCTGTAAATTTCATATCTGCCTCATGTATCGCGCGGTTTTCGCGTCGTTGTGGATAACCTATCAGTTTAGTTCATTCAGGCAACAAAAAGGTTGCGCAAACATTCAAATATTAACTTGTTATCAAGGGCTATGATGCAGTTTTTGCCCGAATTCGACCTTGGCAGGAGGGGGCGTTTGCGCTAGATGGGCACATGAATCGCTGGCCTTTACGTGTATCAGGGGCGCGGCATGATTACTGAGGGAAGCTTTACTATGAAAGCAGAGACCTTTCTGCCAGACGACTATCGTCCCGCCGAGGACGAGCCGTTCATGAATGATCGCCAGCTGGAGTACTTTCGCCGCAAGTTGCTTGCGTGGAAGCACGATCTGCAATCAGACACACGCGACACCATCGAAGGTTTGCAAGACGGTACGCGCAATATTCCCGATGTGGCCGATCGTGCGTCCGAGGAAACAGACCGCGCGCTTGAGCTGCGGACACGTGACCGTCAGCGCAAACTGGTTTCAAAAATCGACGCCGCGCTGCGCCGTATCGATGAGGATGAGTTTGGGTATTGCTCTGTTACGGGTGAGCCGATCAGCCTCAAACGTCTTGATGCACGCCCGATCGCAACCATGAGCCTTGAGGCGCAGGAGCGTCACGAGCGCCGCGAAAAAGTACACCGTGACGATTAAAGCAAAACGCCGCCGGATTGGTAATTGATAATAAAAAGGCATCACCGATAGTGCGGTGGTGCCTTTTTTCTTTTGCCGCTTTGCACCTGCATGATGCGCGGGCTATGACTGGGTGATGAAAAGTGAACTTCAGCACATGCAGATCAATGTCGTTGGCGGCGGCGTAGCAGGGCTTGCCACAGCACGCGCTGCAGCGATGCGCGGGGCAAAAGTATGCGTGTTTGAGCAAGCGCCTGAGATCCGCGAAGTGGGTGCGGGGTTGAAGTTAAGCCCGAACGGGATGCGCGTGATTGATGCGCTTGGGCTTGGCGCGGAACTTCGCGACACATCCCTTGAGGGGCGCGGGGTTGTTTTACGCGACCAGCGCGGCAAACAGGTGCTGCGCATGGATTTTACCAACGTCGATGGCATGTTTTTGATGGCACATCGCGCGGATCTGATCGCGGCTTTATCACACGATTTCGGCAGCTTAGGGATTGATCTTAATCTGAATGTAAAAGTTAAGGCGGGCAGTGCGTGCCCCACAGAACCAGTACTCACAGTTGCGGCTGACGGTGCGCGTTCGGGTCTGCGGGCGGCCCTTGGCGGTGATGCTGCTCCGTTTTTTACGGGCCAAGTGGCATGGCGCGCGATCATTGATGCACATCCTGATGAGCCTGCCGAGGCGCAGGTTTTCATGGGCGCTGGTCGGCATTTAGTGAGTTATCCGCTGAAAGGTGGGCGGCGCAATATCGTGGCTGTGCAAGAGCGCAGCACGTGGGCCGCAGATAGTTGGAGCACCCCAGATGACCCTGAGGCCCTTCGTGCCGCTTTCGCAGACTTCGGCGGCCCCGTGCAAGAATGGCTGTCGCAAGTGAACGAGGTGCATATTTGGGGGTTATTTCGGCGGCCCGTTGCGCAGAAATGGTACGGTTCTGCCAATGGTGCATCCGCGGTTCTGATCGGGGACGCGGCCCATCCAACCTTGCCGTTTTTGGCCCAAGGCGCGAACCTCGCGCTGGAAGATGCGTGGTGTTTGCCGGCGGCGTTGGCGCAATCTCAATCGGGGGATCAATCTGGCGCAGGGGTCCAGCGCGGTTTGCAATTGTTCCAAGACACCCGCCGTGCGCGGGTCGTGCGTGCAATTGAGGCGGCGAATGCTAACGCGCGAAACTACCACATAGAAAACAAGGCACTACAGGCCGTAGCTCATGCAGTTTTGCGAGGTGGTTCAGCGATTGCGCCATCTGCGGCCGTGCGAAAGTTCAATTGGCTCTACGGCTATGACGTGACCAAAGCATTTTAGCTGCTCTGCCAGATAATGACCTGCCTAAATGTCCAACTCGACCCAAATCGGCACGTGGTCCGAGGGCTTTTCGCGGCCGCGCACATGGGCGTCTATCTGACAATCTGTCAGCAGGTCAGCGGCTTGGGGCGACAGCAAAAAGTGGTCAATTCGAATGCCGTCATTGCGGTTGTAGGCGCCCGCTTGATAATCCCAAAACGTGTATTGTTCGGGGGCCGCGTTGCGCGCACGAAACGCCTCTGTAAGGCCAAGCGCGCACAGTTCGCGAAACTTGGTGCGGCTTTCAAGACGGTACAGCGCATCACCCGCCCAGGCCGCAGGGTTGGCGCAGTCTTCGGGTTGCGGGATAATGTTGTAATCACCGGCCATCAAAAACGGCATATCTTGGCGCAACATGTTCTTTGCGTGGGCAATCTGACGGTCCATCCACGCAAGTTTATAGTCGTATTTCGGCCCAGGCACAGGATTGCCGTTGGGTAGGTACAGCCCGCATATACGGATCGCCTGCTTGCCAACAACAGTGGCTTCAATCCACCTTGCCTGTTCGTCGGTCTCGTCGACGGGTAGGCCGCGTTGGATGTCCTCAAGCGGTAGTTTTGACAAGATAGCCACGCCATTGAACGACTTTTGGCCGTGGGTTTCCACGATGTAGCCAAGGTCTTCGATCGGCTCGCGGGGGAATGCTTCATCCACGGATTTGATCTCTTGCAACACGGCCACATCGGGCTGCGCCTCGGATAGCCATTCAAGAAGGGCGGGCAGGCGGGCTTTGATCCCGTTGATGTTGAAGCTTGCGATTTTCATGGGGCACTTGTGCCACGGGCCACGGCGGGCGGAAAGCGCTTTTTGCGCCTTTGATGGGCCTTATGGCGCGGATTAATCGCTACATTGAAAAGCTGGTGCCGCAGCCGCATGAACTTGTCGCGTTGGGGTTGTTGATAACAAACCGTGCGCCAATCAGCTCTTCCTCGAAATCAATTACTGCATCGGCCAAAAACGGCAAAGACACCGGATCAAGCACCACGCTTTCGCCAGCGCCGCTGAGCACAAGATCATCATCTTTGGGGGTGTCGAGGTCGATCTCGTATTGAAACCCAGAGCATCCGCCGCCCTCAACCGCGATGCGCAGCACTTTACCGTTTGCGGCAGCGCCAATTTCAGCAAGGCGTTCAAACGCGCGGGGCGTGACGGTGGGGGGCAGTGTGAGCATGGTAAAGGCACCTGTTGTGGCATCAGACACCTCATCATATAAGACCACAGGCAGGCATCACAAGAGACGGCAGACACATGACGGCACTTTACGCGTCCACCCCCGGCGATAGCCGCGGCAGGTTGGTCTCTGAACAGGAATACGACTTCCGCTCTCCTTTTCAGCGCGACCGCGACCGCATCATTCACGCCAGCGCATTCCGCCGCCTCAAACACAAAACCCAAGTTTTTGTGGAACACGAAGGCGATGCATATCGCACGCGTCTAACCCATACTATCGAGGTGGCGCAGGTGGCCCGCACTGTGGCGGGGGCACTGGACCTTGATCTTGATCTGACCGAGGCGATCGCGCTGGCCCATGATTTGGGGCACCCACCGTTTGGGCACACAGGCGAAGACGCGCTGGACGCATTGATGCAACCTTACGGTGGGTTTGATCACAACGCGCAGGCGCTTAAAATCGTAACCTCGCTTGAGAGGCACTACGCTGAATTCGACGGGCTTAACCTGACATGGGAGTGTCTTGAAGGGATCGCAAAGCACAACGGCCCCGTGCCGCAGCCGTGGCCCTTTGCGCTGTCGGATTACACTGCGCGCCACGATCTTGAGTTGCACACCCACGCCAGCGCCGAAGCGCAGGTTGCGGCCTTGTCAGATGATATCGCGTATAACAATCACGATTTGCACGACGGTTTGCGCGCGGGACTTTTCACGGATGATGATATTTGTGCGTTGCCGATTGTGGGCGATGCTTACGCTCAGGTGGATGCGGCCTATCCGGGTCTTGCGCCAAAACGGCGCCGTCACGAGGCGCTACGCCGCGTTTTTGGTGTGATGGTCGCTGATGTGATCAAAACCTCACGCGGGCTATTGAAGGGCATAACATCCGCCGATCAAGTGCGCAGCAACGGCGCCCCTGTGGTGCAGTTTTCAGCTGGTTTGTGGGCAGACTTGAAAGTTATCCGCGCGTTCTTGTTCAAACAGATGTACCGCGCGCCCGAAGTGGTTGAAATGCGCAAGCGTGTCACATGCGTGGTTGAGGGGCTTTTCCCGCTTTATATGAGCCGCCCGGAGTTGTTGCCCAAAGAGTGGGCCGATGACGTGGCCGCCGCGACGCAAGATGTGGAGCGCGCCAGATTGGTGGCCGATTATATCGCGGGTATGACGGACCGTTTTGCATTGGCCCAAGCCGAGGCGCATTTGGAACTTTAACAAAGCTGTATACGCGGCGTGGCGCGCGATTTGTTGACCCTAGCGTGCAGCGTGGTAAGGGAATGTTAACGCGCCACGCCGCCTAATTTGCGCCGCTCGCCATTGGTGGGCACGCCCGAGTGAAGACACCGGAAGATACCCGAAGGAACTGCCCTATGAATTTGTTTGCTGATATTCGTGCCCTTGTTGTGACGTCGCTTGAGGGGGTGGTGCAGGCAGGTGTTTTGGCCGAGGGGCTGAGTTTCGATAATGTCACCGTCGAGCCGCCGCGTGACGCAAGCCACGGTGACATGGCCACGAATGCCGCGATGGTGCTGGCCAAACCGTCCAAGATGAAGCCGCGTGATATTGCTGATGCACTTGCTGCGGCGTTGCTGAACGATCCACGGATTGAGGCCGCCGATGTGGCAGGCCCCGGGTTTTTGAACCTGCGTTTGTCCAAAGCTCTGTGGCAGGGCGTGGTGAAGTCCGCCCTTGTTGATACGCAGTTCGGTCAAAGCAATATTGGCGGCGGCAAAAAGATCAACGTGGAATATGTCAGCGCAAACCCAACGGGCCCGCTGCACGTGGGCCACACCCGCGGGGCGGTTTTTGGTGACGCGCTTGCCTCACTTTTGGCGTATGCAGGCTATGACGTGACCCGCGAATACTACATCAACGATGGCGGCGGGCAGGTCGATGTTTTGGCGCGCTCGGTCTACCTGCGCTACCTTGAAGCGCATGGGCAGCAGGTCGCTTTTGCGGATGGTACGTACCCTGGTGATTACCTGATTGAAGTGGGCATCGCACTTAAAGACAAAGTGGGCGACGCCTATGTGGATCAGCCCGAAGAGGTCTGGCTAGCTGAGCTGCGCCTTTTTGCAACGGATGCCATGATGGCGATGATCCGCGATGATCTGGCAGCTTTGGGCGTATCCATGGATGTTTTCTTTAGCGAAAAGTCGCTTTATGGCACGGGCCGGATTGAAGGGGCGATTGAGGATCTGCGCAGCAAGGGGTTGATCTATACAGGCACCCTTGAACCGCCCAAAGGCAAGCTGCCCGAAGATTGGGAACCGCGTGAGCAGACCTTGTTCAAATCCACCGACTACGGTGATGATGTGGACCGTCCAGTGCAAAAATCTGATGGGGCATGGACCTATTTCGCCCCTGACATCGCCTATCACTATGACAAGATTACCCGTGGCTTTGACGGCTTGATCAACGTGTTTGGCGCGGATCACGGTGGTTACGTCAAGCGGATGAAAGCGGCGGTTTCAGCGTTGTCTGACACGCAGGTCGCCCTCGATATCAAGCTGTGCCAATTGGTGAAGCTGATGAAAAACGGTGAGCCGTTCAAAATGTCCAAACGGGCAGGGACTTTCGTGACCCTTGCGGATGTCGTTGAAATGGTTGGCCCAGACGTGACGCGCTTTGTGATGCTGACGCGCAAGAATGATGCGCCACTTGATTTTGACATCGACAAAGTGACCGAGCAGTCCAAAGACAACGCGGTTTGGTATGTCCAATACGCCAGCGCGCGCGTGCATCAGGTGATGCGCAAAGCCGCCGAGGCGGGCATCGCGGTGGATGACGCCACCCTTGCTAGCGCGGATCTGAGCATGTTGGATCATGCGGCTGAAATCGCCATGGCCCAAAAGCTTGCAGAGTGGCCCCGTTTGGTCGAAGTGGCCGCCCGCACCCACGAGCCGCACCGCGTGGCGTTTTATCTGTATGACTTAGCCAGCGAGATGCACAGCCTTTACAACCGTGGCAATGATGACCACTCATTGCGCTTCATCCAAGACGATGCTGCGGTGTCACAGGCGAAAATTGCGCTGATTAGGGCTGTTTGTGTTGTTATTTCTCACGGTTTAGGTATTCTAGGGGTAACCCCTGCGACCGAGATGCGCTGATCTAACAAGCCGCACCGTCCGCTAATTGCCCATGTGGGTGAGGGGGTTTGAGGCAAGTTTAGAGACCCGAATGACCCATAAAACAAGGGCGGCGGGCAGTGAGGCGACATGTTTAAACAATCCCATTCCGTGGGTGCTGGACCGGCTGTGCGTGGGCGTGATGCTTATGCGGGACAACAGCACTATTATGGTGAAACCGGCTATGGTGAGGCCGGTTCTGGCGCTGAAAGCGTCTCTTCAAAACCCCATTTGATCGTAAACGCGGCAGGTGCGCTGACTTCGATCGCCTTGGTGATTGGCGTCGCAGTCTGGAGCTATAATCTGATTTCGCGCGATGTAAGCGGCGTCCCCGTGGTCAAAGCCCTTGAAGGTCCGATGCGCATCCAACCTGAAAAGCCCGGAGGCACGCCTGCGGCACACCAAGGGTTGGCCGTGAATGAGATCGCGGCATTGGGATCTGCCCCTGCCGCCCCAGATCAGCTGATGCTTGCGCCCGCGCCCGTCGAAATATTGGCTGATGATGTTGCGGGCGTTCTTGTGCCTACGTCCAACGGTTCCGCTGCAAAAGCGCCCGTAACGGCAGCGCCTGAAACAAACGATGTGACTGCGAACAATGAGACGGACCGCAGTTTGTCCCTTAGCAATGTTCAGCAAGTCAGTGCTGTGGCCCGAAATACCCCAGCGACCAAAGCCGCTCTGGATGAGTTGGTTGCCTCAATCGCAGCAAATACACCCAGCCTGACACCCGTGGCACCAGCGCCCAAAGTGGCCGTTGTAAAGGGCGGTATCGGCACCTCTTTGCGTCCGAAAGCCCGCGTCATGCGCAATAACGTCATTCAGGCGTCAGCCCCTGCGAATATCACATCAACAGGTGTTGAGGTTGATCCCGCGTCTGTGCCGTTGGGTACGCCTTTGGTCCAACTTGGCGCATTCGACAGCGCAGAAGTGGCGCGGGGCGAATGGAACCGCTTGGCGAAAACGTTTGACGGCTATCTGGCCACGAAAAAACGCGTCATTGAGCCGGCTGAGAAGAACGGAAAAACCTTCTACCGTTTGCGCGCATTAGGGTTTGATCAATTGGCAGATGCGCAGCGTTTTTGTTCCGCACTTGAAGCCGAAAACGCGCGGTGTTTGTCGATTGTTAAGCGCTAATTTGATGGCTGTTGATCCTGTGCCGTTTCTCGGTGCGGGCGCTGTTTGATGTTACACAGCTTAAGGTCACATGGCGCGTTCATCCTTGGCTGCTCAGGCACCGGCCTTACACAGGCTGAGGCGCGGTTTTTCCGTGAGGCGGACCCTTGGGGCTTTATTCTGTTTGCGCGCAATGTTGAAACCCCCCAGCAGTTGCAACGCCTAACCGCACAGCTGCGCGAGGCGGTCGGGCGCGACGCAATCATTACTGTTGATCAAGAAGGTGGCCGCGTTCAGCGGTTAACGGCGCCCCAGTGGCGACAGTGGCTGCCCCCGTTGGATCAATCTGCCAAAGTCGCGGAAAATGGCAAAGACGCAGTCCGCGCGATGTATCTGCGCTACCGGATCATTGCTGATGAATTGCGCGCCTCGGGCCTTGATAGCAATTGCGCGCCTATGGTCGATATCGCAACGGCCCAGACCCATCCGTTTTTGCGCAATCGCTGCTACGGTGAAGACTTGCAAACCGTGGTAGCCTTGGCCCAAGCAGCAGCTGCGGGGCTGTCGAACGGTGGGGTTGTTCCTGTGGCCAAACATATGCCGGGTCACGGCCGCGCAACCGTCGACAGCCACAAGGCGCTGCCGCGGGTAACTGAAACGGCACAGGTGCTGCGCCGCGAAGATTTCGTCGCTTTTGCCGCGTTGGGGGATTTGCCCATGGCGATGACCGCGCATATCGTATTTGAGGCGTTTGACGAGGCACCAGCCACGACCAGTCCTGTGATGCAAAAGATCATTCGCGACGAGATCGGGTTTGGCGGGCTGCTTGTGACCGATGATATCAGCATGCAGGCGCTCAGCGGCACTGTGGCTGCGCGCGCACGGGCCTCTCTTGATGCGGGCTGTGATGTGGTTTTGCATTGCAACGGTGATCTGGCCGAGATGACAGATGTAGCCACGGCAAGCGGTTTCATGACCGACAAAGCAGCACTTCGCGCCACACAAGCCGTTGAAAGCCGCCGCACCCCTGATGAGGTTGACATCGCGGCCCTTGAGGCCGAATTTAACGCACTGTTAACGTCCTAAGCTGCCTGAGGGCAGTGCCCGACCAAAAAGGCCTCTTGCGTGTCTGCCGAAAACCCCGCCCAAAACGATTTTGAATTTGACGCCGAACGTGTGGCCGACCGCGTTGCGGCCGAGGCGCTTATTGTTGATGTGGACGGCTTTGAAGGCCCGCTTGATTTGTTGCTGACCTTGTCGCGCACCCAAAAAGTGGACCTGCGCAAAATTTCGGTGCTGGAACTGGCCCGCCAATATCTGGCGTTTATCGACAAAGCCAAGGAACTGCGTCTTGAACTGGCGGCGGATTATCTTGTGATGGCAGCGTGGTTGGCGTTTTTGAAATCACGCTTGTTGCTGCCACCTGATCCCGGGCAAGAGGGCCCTTCGGGCGAGGAGCTGGCCGCACATTTGGCGTTCCAGCTTGAGCGTTTGGCCGCCATGCGGGACGCTGCGGCAAAACTGATGGCGCGCGACCAAAAGGGCCGTGATTTCTTTGTGCGCGGCATTCCCGAAGACGTCACCCGCGTGCGCAAAGTGATTTATTCCGCTACATTGATGGACCTGATGCAGGGCTATGCGCGCACCCGTACCAAAGATGAATTCCGCCCCTTTGTGATGGACCGCGAAGCCACCATGACCCTTGAACAAGCCCTTGAGCGCATGCGCGGGCTGATTGGTTACGCGGGCGAATGGACGGATTTGACCAGTTACCTGCCTGAAGGGTGGGAAATGGACCCCAAAAAGCGCCGCTCGGCGACAGCGGCCAATTTCGCAGCAACCCTCGAGTTGGCCAAAGCAGGTAAGATTGATATACGACAGGGCGAGATTTTCTCTGCCATTCAGATCAGGAAACGTGACCATGACGGATGATGTGAGCGCCGCTGAGCAGCCTGAAAAAGATCAGGCCGATGCGCCAACTGAGATGCAGGACGAAAGCCTGTTTGATGCCCCGCCGATGGCTGAACAAGAGCGGATGGTTGAAGCGATCTTATTTGCCACTGCCGAGCCGTTGAGCCTGAAAGATATCGCCTCGCGCCTGCCAATGGGTTGTGAGCCGCAAACTGCACTTGTGCACTTGGGCAAACGCTACGAGGGGCGGGGCGTGAACCTTGTGCGTGTGGGTGAGGCATGGGCGCTGCGCACAGCGCCGGACCTTGGATTTTTGATGCAACGCGAAACCATTGAGCACCGCAAACTATCGCGCGCGGCCATTGAAACCCTTGCAATCATTGCATATCATCAACCGATTACGCGCGCAGAGATTGAAGAAATTCGCGGTGTCGCCGTAAGCCGCGGCACGGTGGATCAACTGCTTGAGATGGATTGGATCCGCTTTGGTCGCCGCCGTATGACGCCAGGCAGACCTGTCACATTTGTGGTCACGCAGGAGTTTTTGGACCACTTCGGCTTGGAAACCGCGCGTGATTTGCCAGGCCTGAAAGAGCTTCGCTCGGCTGGATTGTTGGACAATCGTCCAACGCCCACGGATATGCCGGGCCCCGGTGAGGCCGAAGACGAAAGCCAAGACGACGAAGAGCAAACGGAGCTGTTCGAGGAATAGGTTTGTTTCAGTAGGGTCGAAATTTCGTCGTATTGCACCTATATCATCTGTACGTAACGAGTTTGGAGTGACGGGATGAACCAGATTGTGAACATGGTAATGCGCATGGTGATGCGGCGCGTGATCGGCAAAGGCATAAATGCGGGTATGAACGCGCTAAGCAAAGGCAAAAGCGCAGCGCGCGGGGCGGGCCGCTCTGCACCGCCACCCGCACCCAAAGACCGTGAAAAATACTAGGGCCGGTTTGCGGGTTTTCCCTGAGGGATTTGGATATTTTTAAACAAAAGAAGGGCTGTGCAACGCCAAGTTCAAGGTGTTTTGAAATGCTTTGATAGCTTCAGCCCTTGGCCTTGGTAGTTGCTGGCGATCCCTGTGCCGTAAAGCTGATCTGGAACATCTGCCATGCGTTCATAGACTAAACGCCCCACAACTTGGCCGTGTTCCAGCACAAATGGTGCCTCATGGCAGCGTACTTCAAGGACGCCGCGCGAGCCTTGCCCACCTGCGTTTGCGTGGCCAAATCCGGGGTCGAAAAAGCCAGCGTAGTGCACGCGGAATTCGCCCACCATGGCCAGATAGGGTGCCATTTCGGCAGCGCAATCAGGCGGGATGGTGACGGCCTCACGGCTTACCAGAATGTAGAAGGCACCAGGATCGAGGATAATCCGTTCGTCCGTGGTGTAGATCGGCTCCCAATAATCGGTGGGCGGATAGTGCGCGATTTTATCAAGATCGATGACACCCGTATGGGGTTTTGCACGGTAGCCCACCAGACCCGTAGCTGTGGGTTTCAGATCAACAGAAAAGCCCAGACCGCTGTCGATATGGGCAGGGCCGTCCACAATCGGATCTTCTGCGTGTAGCTGTTTCAGCTCAATATCAGACAGCACCGAGGGCTTTGCATCACGGAAACGAATTTGATTTAGTCGTTGCCCTGGGCGCACCAAAACGCTGAAAGAACGCGGACAGATTTCAGCATAAAGCGGTCCTGAGTAGCCCGCGGCAATGCGGTCGAACTCAACACCGCCATCTGTGATTGTGCGCGTCAGAAGATCCAGGCGGCCCGTGGATGATTTGGCGTTGGCCACCGCGGTGATGCCCGCAGGCAGATCAAGCGCCTCCATCAGCGGAACCACATATACCGCGCCTTTTTCAAGGACCGCACCTTCCGTCAGATCAATGCGGTGCATTTCAAACTCGGCCAGTCGGTTAGCGACTGTGTTGCCTTCACCGGCCAAAAACGAGGCGCGAACACGGTAGGCGACAGTTCCAAGACGCAAATCAAGGCTGGCTGGTTGCAGTTGGGCGGGCAAAATCTCGGGCGATCCGATAAGCGACTTGTCTTTGATCAGCTGTTCGATGTTTTGGCTGGCTAGAACGCCCATAGTATTGATCCTTATACACAAAACGCCCGCGCGACGGATCGCACAGGCGTTTTAATGTGGGTTATTTTGGTCGGGCTAGCAGGACTCGAACCTGCGACCTTCCGTCCCCCAGACGGACGCGCTACCAGGCTGCGCCATAGCCCGCTCATAGGGTCTATAGCTCCAAGGATGGGGCGGACACAAGCGTCATTTGTACGAATATTGGCAAAGCATTGGTGCGGGTTCGTCAGGAGCATGCGACTGGTCATGAACCTACTTGGCCGCGTCCATTTTCGCGGCAAGGGCGGCGAGACGATCGTGAAGGGGGCGTATGGATTGGGCTTTCCCAGGCAAAGCGTTGGGTGATGTTTGGGCAATGAGCCCGCCAATTGTTGGCCTTTGCGTAAGCTCGGTATCCGTTGGATCCGCAGGCGTCTGAACTGGCGTAATTTGTGCTTTTGCAGGCCCGGCCGGTGTTTGCGCATCAAACGGGGCTGCCGCGGGAAAACTGACGACGTCCGCCTCGGGGGTCGCGGGTTCGTCGATGACAGGAACATCAAGCGCAGCAGGGGCTTCGGCTGAAGCGGCTGGCTTTGGCTCGACCTGCTGCAGAGTGTCTGCAGCATCATTAGGCCCAGCTGGCTCATCGATTGGCTCATCGAGGAAGAGCGACGCTTGCAGTCCTGCGGGGGTGTCTTCCATGCGGAAGTCATTCGTTCGCTCTGCCGCGGGCTCTATTTCTTGGTGGGCCTCAGCGGGTGAGGGTGTTGTTGTGTGCGGCGAGGTAAGTGTGCTTGCCCGGGGTGCGGCAACAGCCTCGTCTTGCTCAAACGGGAGCGGGCGGGAGTGTTCGGAAATGGCATTGGCGCCGCTCTCGGACATCATCTTTTGAACGCCCTTGATGGTCATCCCGTCATCGTGCAGCAATTTACGTACGCCGCCCAACACACGCATATCTGCGGGCCGATAGTACCTGCGTCCGCCTGCGCGCTTTACGGGCTTCACTGCAGCAAATTTACTCTCCCAATAGCGCAGCACGTGAGGGGCCACGTCGAGCCACTCAGCCACTTCCGAGATTGTGCGAAATGCATCTTTGGTTTTGGCCATCGGGCCGACCCCTTAGGATTTGTTGCCGTCTACGACACGCTCTTTCATCAGGTGCGAGGGGCGGAACGTCAAAACACGGCGGGGCGGAATAGCGGCTGCCTCGCCTGTTTTAGGATTACGGCCTTCACGGGCGGCTTTTTCGCGGACGGAAAATGTACCGAACGAGCTGATTTTCACCTGCTCGCCGCGCACTAATGCGTCGGACATTTCATCAAGTACGGTTTCGACAAGGCCTGCGCTTTCGTTGCGTGAAAGACCAACCTCGCGGAACACAGCCTCAGACAGATCCATGCGCGTAAGTGTTTTATCAACCATTTAGACATCCCCCAGACATATGAGAGGGACTTTGACCCATGGTAATTTGTGAGTCAATAACAACAGCTTAGAACAGGCAGTTGAGGCGCTTTACCAGCGCAATACAACTGATCCCCAAGCCAAACCGCCGCCAATGGCCTCTGTGACCAGCAAATCACCCGCTTTGATCTGACCACGCTCAACGCCCACAGACAGTGCCAGCGGGATGGATGCCGCAGATGTGTTGCCGTGATCTGGCACTGTTACTACGACACGCTCCATGGGCAGGCCCATCTTGGTGGCGGTGGCTTTGATGATGCGTAAATTCGCTTGGTGGGGCACAACCCACGCGACGTCGTCTGCGGTTACATCGCATTTCGCCATAGCGGTGTGTGCGGTGGCGGCCAGTTTTTCAACGGCGTGACGGAAGACTTCCTTGCCTTCCATGCGTAGCTTGCCAGCGCCTGGCGCGTTAACGCCGCCGTCTACGTAAAGAATATCACGGTAGCTGCCGTCGCTGTTTAGGTCCGTGGCCAGAATGCCGCGGTCGGCTTTGGTGCCATCACCTGTGCTGCGCTCAATGATCAGCGCACCCGCGCCGTCGCCGAACAGCACACAGGTGCCACGGTCGGTCCAATCCATGATGCGGCTGAATGTTTCGGCGCCAATCACCAACACACGTTCCGCTTGCCCAGAAATCACCAGCGCGTTGGCATTGGCCAGCGCAAAAACAAAACCCGCACAGACCGCTTGGATGTCAAATGCAAAGCCGCTTTTCATACCCAGTGCCGCCTGAACCATGGTGGCGGCAGACGGGAAAGTCAGGTCTGGCGTTGATGTAGCGACGATCAGCGCGTCAATGTCACTTGCCTCAAGCCCCGCCATTTTCAGGGCGTTTTTGGCCGCAGCAGCAGCCATTTGCGAGGTCGTCTCACCCTCAGCGGCAAAATTACGGCGCTCAATACCGGACCGCGCTTTGATCCACTCGTCCGTGGTGTCCAGCGTTTTTTCGAACTCAGAGTTTGGAACAACGCGGGCCGGCAGATAGTGGCCAACCCCTCGAACAACAGCACGGACAGTGTCTTGGGTCATGCGTCAGCTTTCTTCTTTATCCAGATCAGCCGCAAGCTCATTTGCAGTGGCGATGCGTTTGGCGAGTTTGCGGTTGAAATCCGATTGTGACAAGCGCGACGCAAGATGAATTGCACTGGCCATACCCAGGACGTCGGACGAGCCGTGGGATTTCACAACTGTGCCGTTAAGCCCCAAAAACACACCACCGTTTACACGGCGCGGATCAATTCGGCGCGCCAATCGGCGCAGAGAGGGCAGGGCCAAAAGGGCTGCAAGGCGCGAAAGAGGCGTGTGCCGGAAGGCCGCGCCCAAAAAGTCACGGATCAGGCTGGCTGTCCCTTCACCGGTTTTCAGCGCAACATTGCCCGTAAACCCATCGGTCACAATTACGTCCACTTTGTCAGACGGAATATCACCGCCTTCCACAAAGCCTACATAATCAAGTTTTGACTTTTTTGCAGCGCGGCGCAGCAATTCATGGGCTGCTTTAAGTTCGGCGCGGCCCTTATTTTCTTCGGTGCCAACGTTCAAAAGCCCCACACGCGGGGTTTTAAGGTCCAGACCGTTGCGGGCATAGGACGCGCCCATCATGGCGTACTGCAAAAGATCATGTTCGTCGGCGCGAATATCTGCGCCTACATCCAACATCACATTAAAGCCTGATGAGTTCCGTGAGGGCCACAGGCACGCAATCGCCGGGCGGTTCACCCCATCAACTTTGCGCAAACGGATCATGGAAATCGCCATAAGCGCGCCGGTATTGCCGCATGAAACTGCAACATCCGCGTCACCTGTGCGCACCGCCTCAATACACGACCACATGGAGGTGTCTTTACCGCTGCGCAGAACTTGTGAGGGTTTGTCCGCCATCTCGACCCCGCCCGCACAATCACGCAGCTCAACCCCATCGCTAAGACGGCGGCGGTCAAGCAGGGGGGTCAGAACGCTGGCTTGGCCGTGTAAGATGAACCGCAAAGACGGATCTTTCTTGGCACAACGTGCAAGACCCGCAACAACGGTCGCGGGTCCACTATCGCCACCCATGGCGTCAACTGAGACAACCGTGTGACTGCGTGTGGTATCCTCGATCTGTTTGATCTGGGGTTGGTCGGTCATACCGCCTCACACGCGCCTTTAGTTAATCGGTTTGGTTTGCTGAAAAGCAGCTTATGCCGCGTCTTCGTCATCCAACTCGATTTCTTCAACCAATGCCACAATTTCTTTGTCGTCGTAGTGGCCGCAAGAAGCGCAAACGTGGTGTGGACGCTTCAGTTCGCCACAGTTTGTGCACTCGTTCGGGTTGCCAGCAACCAACGCGTCATGTGCGCGGCGGTTGTTGCGACGTGATTTCGAAATCTTATTCTGGGGGACAGCCATGTCTCAACCTCAGGTGTCTGCGGACGGCCCGCAGGGCGCCCTAGGTAAATATTCAATCTGCTCTGAGCGGCGCGATAGGGGATTCCCGAGCGGCTGTCCAGACGATGTATGTTTCAGAACCGCGACGTATAGTCAGAAATTGCAGTGGCGCAAGTATTTTCGCACGCATTTCAGCGCAATACTCCACGGAACAGGCCTGCTTTTGCGGTCTTGACGGTGCGAAGCGGGGCTGGATCGCTAAAGTTAAGGCCTGTTTTGACGCCCCTCACTATACAATGAGCGAATGCTAACGCGGGAATTAGTATCTGGCAATGTCTGTTCAAACGCCTGATCTGGGGCAGGGTAGTGTCCAAAGGCGCATTACAGTTTCGGTGCGGCTCGCGCATTTATACCCTTGGTAAAGGACCATATCGAATGACCAATTTTGCGACCAAGACAACGCTTGCGGGGGTGTTGGCGCTTAGCACCGCGTTTGGCACGCAGGCCGAAACGTTTCGGTGGGCGGGCAACACTGATCCCCAAACCATGGACCCTCAAGCTGTAAACTCTGCGCCGGTTCTGGGCTTTTGGAACAATGTCTACGAGGGCCTTGTGCGCCGCGGCAAAGATATGGCGATCAAGCCTGCGCTTGCCACGTCATGGGAGCCGATCGGCAACGGCGAAGGTTGGCGGTTTAACTTGCGTCAGGGCGTAAAGTTCCACGGCGGCGAAGATTTCACTTCTGCGGATGTGCTCTTCAGTTATCAGCGCGCCTCGGGCCCGTCTGCGGATACCTCAAGCTGGTTCTCGCCTGTCTTGGACGTGAAAGTCGTGGATGACTTCACTGTCGACATTATGACCAAAGCGCCCAATCCCATTTTCCCCGACAGCATCGCCAACTGGATGATCATGGACAGCGGATGGGCCGAGGAAAATGACGTGGTGGCACCCACGAAAGAAGGCGAAAACCACGCGACACTTAACGCCAACGGCACCGCCGCCTTTATGTTGACCGAGCGTCAGCCAGGTCTGCGCAATGTCCTTACGCCATTTGATGGATGGTGGGTGAAGCCGAACATAACGTGACTGAGGCGGTATTTACGCCCATCCAGAACAGCGCAACGGCGGTGGCCGCATTGCTGTCGGGTGACGTGGATATGATCAACCCCGTGCCGATCCAAGACGCCAGCCGCCTTTCGGGCGACGCCAATGTGAAAGTGATCCAAGGCATTAAGGCCCGCGTTATCATGCTTGGCGTGCCCCACGCGGCAGATACGCTGAAATACGGCACTGACGCAGGTCAGCCGAACCCGTTCAAAGATGTACGCGTTCGCAAAGCGGTTGCATCGGCCATTAATGTACCGGCGATTTTGCAAACCATCATGCGCGGTAACGCAGAGCCCGCCAACCAGTTGGTCAGCCCAGCAATGCGCGGCTATACGCAAAATCTTGGTGCGACAAACGGTGCTGCGGTGGGTGATGCCAATGCGTTGCTCGCAGAGGCGGGCTATGCGGACGGGTTCTCATTTGGCCTGAAGTGCCCCAATGATCGTTACCTGAACGATGAGGCGGTCTGTCAGGCGGTCGTTGGCATGCTGGCGCAAATCGGTCTTGATGCGCAACTTGAGGCGATGCCCGTGGGCAATTACTGGCCAGAGCTGCGCGAAGACAACTTTGACATGTATCTTCTGGGCTGGTCGCCCGGCACTTTTGACGCAGAGCAGCCGATCCGTTTCCTTGCCAGCACACCTGATGCAGAGAAAAAGCTGGGCAGCTGGAACTTTGGTGACTATTCAAACGCCCGCGTTGATGCGCTGTTGCCAATGATCCCATCGGAAATCGACGATGCAAAACGCCAAGCGATGCTGGACGAGGTGGCGACCATCCTAAAAGATGAGCAAGCTTATGTGCCGCTTTATGTGCAACCGCTTGTTTGGGGTGCGCGAAGCAACATTGCGCTGACACAACGCCCCGACAACTTCTTTATCTTGCGGTGGGTAAGCGTGAACTAATCACGCATTAGCTTTGAAAGTTTAGGCGGGCGTCTCATGCGTGGGGCGCCCGTTTTCTTTTGTGCAGAACGGTTCACGCACCGCGGTTTTGAACCAAATGTGCAATGTCAGCCGCACCAGCTTCCGCCAAGCCGCGCTCAACGCTACTACGGACTGCCTGTTCTTTGTTCGGGCTCATTTTCCACGTGCCTTGCAGATCATCGATGATAATCTCAAAGCCCACCAAACCGCGCAGCATCCGCGCCACATAATCGTCAGGGGCGTCGGTCACAGCCCATGGTTGGGGACGGTTTTGCTCGTGGGCGTCGGTCAACTCATGCAGATGGCGCATCAACCATTCGGGGTCACGCTTGAACGTCAGGGTCCCGCGGGCGTGCACGACCACGTAATTCCACGTGGGCACAACTTTGCCGTGCTCCTTTTTTGAGGCATACCATGCGGGCGTCACATAGGTTTGCGGCCCTTGGAATAGGCAAAGCACCTCAATAGGGCCGGACGTTTCGCGAAAAAGCGGATTGGACACAGCGACATGCCCGTGCAGCGCACCTAACGGATCAACACTGATGTGCACCACAAGCGGAACGTGATCAGCGCTGAGGTTGCCTGTGGCGTGCGACACAACCGCCGCAAAAGGGTGCTCGGTCATCATCGCGTGCATCACGTCAACGCGTGTCTCGCTGAATACCTCGGGCTGGCGCATGGGGCGTCCTTACTTTGGCTACTGGGGAATTTGGTACTGCTTTGAAATGGTTAGCAACCCTGCGGCTGCTCGCCAAACATTACTGATAACACGTCGCAAAAAGAAGGGGGCAGGTTTCAGCCCTCAACAATTCATCCCTCAACAAAAAGTGCGTTAGTCTTTGCTGCCCTTAAGCAAATCCGCAAGCCCCGCGAACGGCTTTGCCTGCTCGTCGGTCATGGCTTCTTTTTCGGGTGCAGTTACCGCAATTTTCACCGGGCCTGAGCCTTCGATCCGCGGAAATGCGGGCACCGATAGGGTCAGCGCTTCGAACAAGACATGCATCAGATCAACCACTTCGGGCAAAGGCTCAATCCGGTCGTCCTCGGGCATCTCAATTTCTGTGGCTTCATCAACGGCGGGTGGGTTGGCCGTGTAAATCCGCTCAAGCGGCTCATCGATGCGGGTGGTCACAGGCTCAAGCGTTGCCACGCAGGGCTGGGTAACGGTCGCGCCAAGCTGTGCGGTTAAATGCCAGTCGTTCTGGCCTTTGGGGGTGATTTTCCCCTCAAGGCGTACTTTGCGCAGGCTCTCCACCCCAAGATCGGCGCGCAGATCAGCCAAAAGCGCGTCGTGATCCGCACCTGTGGGCGTGACAGTAAAATGCGTGGGCTTGCGCGAGGCCAATTCTGACAGGCGCAAAATATGGGCCGCGGGTGGGGTAGGCTGGTCTGGCGCAGTCATCGGGATTTCCATTCTTGAACACTCGAGTGTGCCGATATAGGTCTATTAATACAGAACGCCAACCCACGCGCGCTCGGATAAAGGGTCACACCGGTTATGCATCTTTTCAAAGCCACAGTCATCGCAGCCGCTGTTTTCACGGTTACGGCGTGTTCCGAACGGTTTCGCAACCACGGGTACGCACCTACAGATGGGGATCTGGCCGAAGTGGCCGTTGGTGTTGATACGCGCGATTCTGTGATTGAACGCTTTGGTCCGCCCACGACAGGTGGTGTGCGCACGGACAGCGGTATCTATTACGTTCAAAGCCAGTTCCGCCTTTATGCCTACCAAGCCCCAAGCGAGGTTGATCGCGAAGTTGTGGCAATTAGCACAGACGCAGACGGCGTGGTCAGCAACATCGAGCGGTTTACGCTTGAGGATGGCCAAGTGGTGGCCCTGTCGCGGCGCGTCACAGACAGCAACATTGAGGGCGTAAGCTTCTTGAGTCAGTTATTGGGTAACTTGGGCAACTTTGATACAGGATCAGTCCTGGACGACGCTTAAACCCCGCCAGATTCTACTATTTGTCGAGCGTATTGCGCAGCGACCGTTGCATAATCACTGTATCTACCCATTGACCCAGCTTAAAACCCACAGCCTGAAGCGTGCCCGTCAGGTGGAACCCGCGTCCTGCGTGTAGCTGGATTGATCCGTGGTTTTCGCTGTTTCCTATGACGGCCACCATTTGTGCCCATTCTTTGTCTTCACAGGCCGCGACTAAGGCCGCAAGCAAGGCGCGCCCCACACCGCGCCCCCGGGTGGCCGCATCCACGTAGATAGACGATTCGATAGAATGACGGTACGCGGGACGCACCCTGTATGGACCCGCATATGAGTATCCCGTGACCACCCCATCAAGTTCAGCCACCAAATAGGGAAATCCGCCCGCGCGCAGGGCATCAAAGCGGCTGGTCATCTCCGCTTCATTGGGGGGTGTTTCTTCAAATGTGGCAAGCCCGTGCAACACCTCATAGGCGTAGATTCGTGTCACAGTCGCCATATCAGCGGCGGATGCGGGGCGGACAAGCGGTGCGGTGGATGTGCTCACGGTGGCTCAGGCCTCGTCTTCGGCGTGAAAAGACAGGGATACGCCGTTGATGCAATAGCGCAGGCCCGTCGGCGCAGGCCCGTCCGGGAACACATGGCCCAAATGCCCGTCACAGCGCGCGCAATGTACTTCTGTGCGGCGCATGAAAAAGTTGTTGTCTGATTTTTCACCGACTAATTCTGCATCAATCGGTTGGTAAAAGGATGGCCATCCGGTGCCGCTTTCAAACTTGTGGGCTTGATCAAAAAGTGGCGCGCCGCACCCTTTGCACAGGTAAATACCATCGTTCTTTGGGAAGTTTTCGTTGCTGCCCGCGCGCTCTGTGCCGTGTTTGCGCAGGACTTTATACTCAAGATCATTCAGTTGCGTGCGCCATTCCGCGTCGGTTTTGATGACTTTATCCATGGGCTGTCTCCTTGAACGAGGGGCATTTTGGGGGTGGGTCATGTTTGGTGATGACCTTCGCTTGCAACAGACATAGGGTGAGCGGGCTGCTTCGCCAAGGAGGGTCGAACACATGCAACCCCGCGACGCATCTTTTGATGAACCGCTCAGCCCTGCGCCTCAGACGCGCAGCGCGCCGCGTTTTGTCGCGCGGCCCGCATCAGGACCCGCAGAACTACGCGCGTTGCAGGCCCTGCGCCACCGCGCTTTCTTTGGCAGTGCGGGCATCGATGCAGACCCGTTTGATGTGCTGTCTCAGCATCACGTTGTGGTGGATCATCAACAAGACGGCCGCATCGTTGGTGGGTTTCGAACCCGCGTGTTACAGCCGGTGACCACGCCCCAAGGTGCGGCAAGCTACGCAGACAGTTACACAGGCGGCTTTTACGATTTGAGCCCCTTTGCCGAGCGCGGCGATACGATACTTGAACTGGGCCGTGTCTGCGTTGATCCGGATGTACAAAACGCGGATGTGTTGCGCCGCGCGTGGGGGACGCTGGCCCAATTGGCGCGTGCGGCAGATGTGGATGTGATCATCGGGTGCTCAAGCTTTGAAGGCACTGAGATTGCGCACCACACGGATGTGCTTTGCCACCTTTTTACCAAGCACGGTCGTCAGGGGCACGGCACGCCGGTGTTACCAGCTGGGCAAGCGGGTAAGTTGGCAGGCGGCAAGGCGGTGGCTCTGGCCTCACTGACGCCAACTGGCCAAGTTCTGCGCCGCACAAATGTGCCGCCGCTTTTGCGGACTTACCTGATGATGGGCGGTTGGATCGGGGATCACGCGGTGGTTGATCCGCATATGAAGACCACCCATGTTTTCACCGCGCTGCGCGTGGCAGATGTGCCCGAGGCGCGCAAACGGCTGGCGGACAGTTGGGCGTGATGCAAGATCATGTTGACGCGGCGGCCGCACGCACATAGCTGCTCCCCATGGCACGTGCACCCCTTTTACAACTCTCTGACATCTCGCTGACCTTCGGCGGCGAGCCTGTCTTCTCCGAACTGGGCCTTCTGGTTCATCCCGCAGACCGCGTAGCATTGGTGGGGCGAAACGGCTCTGGCAAATCCACGTTGATGAAAGTCATGGCGGGCTTGGTCGAGCAAGACACAGGCGCGTGCGTGACAAGCCCCGGCGTCAGCGTTGGATACATGGAGCAAGACCCCACGATGGAGGGGTTTGCCACATTGGGCGATTATGCCACCAGCGCGCTTGACCCATCTGAAAGCTATAAAGTGGACATGGTTGCAGAAGGGTTGAGGTTTAACCCCGACGGTGATGTGGCCACCGCATCGGGTGGGGAGCGCCGCCGTGCGGCCTTGGCCAAACTTATGGCTGAAGCGCCCGAGTTGATGCTGTTGGACGAGCCGACGAACCACCTTGATATTGAGGCAATCGCGTGGCTTGAGGCCGAGCTGAAACAGACCCGTGCAGCGTTTGTGCTGATCTCGCACGACCGCGCGTTTTTGCGTGCTTTGACCCGCGCGACCCTGTGGATTGACCGTGGTGCGGTGCGCCGTCAGGAAAAGGGCTTTGATGCGTTTGAGCAATGGCGTGACGCCACGTGGGAAGAAGAGGACATGCAGCGCCACAAGCTGGACGGCAAGATCAAGGCCGAGGCCCGTTGGGCCGTTGAAGGCATCTCGGCGCGGCGCAAACGCAATCAGGGCCGTGTGCGTGCATTGCAGGAATTACGCGCCGACCGTGCAGGTATGATCAAACGCCAGGGCGGTGCTGCCATGGCGCTTGAGGCTGGGCCGAAGTCTGGCAAAAAGGTTATGGAAGCTATTGGTATTTCAAAGCGTTACGGCGATAAGCTAATCCTGAATGATTTCTCGCTTACGATCCAACGCAAAGACCGTATCGCCTTTGTGGGACCGAATGGTGCGGGCAAAACCACGCTGCTTAATATGCTGACCGGACAAGTGTCTCCCGATGAGGGACAGATCAAATTGGGCACCAATCTTCAGTTGGCAATTTTTGATCAAAGCCGTGCTCAACTGGATCCGGATATGACCCTTTGGGACAGTCTGACGGGCGACAAAGATATGGCAGTTTCGGGTAAAGCAGACCAAGTTATGGTGCGCGGCGAGCCACGTCACGTGATTGGCTACCTTAAGGACTTTCTCTTCGACGAACGTCAGGCCCGCGCGCCTGTTCGTTCGCTTTCGGGGGGTGAAAAAGCGCGGCTTTTGCTGGCTAAAATCATGGCGCGCTCATCTAACGTGTTGGTCTTGGACGAGCCGACCAACGATTTGGACGTTGAAACCCTTGATTTGATGCAAGATTTGCTTGGGGAATACGATGGCACGGTCTTGCTGGTCAGCCACGATCGTGACTTTTTGGACCGCGTTGCCAGCACCACAATTGCAATGGAAGGCGATGGCCGCGCGACTGTTTATGCCGGCGGCTGGAGCGATTACCAAAGCCAGCGCAGCGCCGTTGCCGCAAGCGTTGAAGCGTCCGCGCCGCAAGCAAAACAAGCGCCAAAAACAACCGCGCCTGATCCCGCTGCGAAACCTGTTGAGGCACTAAGTTTCACGCAAAAGCACCGTCTTGAGGCGCTGCCCGCCGAGATTGACCGCCTAAACGCCGAGATCGCAAAGCTTGAGGCATATCTGGCGCAGCCTGATCTTTACACAGCTGAACCTGTGAAGTTTGCCAAAGCGACCGAAGGTCTGGTTGAGCGGCAACAGCTTTTGGCACAGGCTGAAGAAGAGTGGCTTGAACTGGCAGAGCGCGCCGAGGGCTAGGCAGTTATGGTTGCGACTAGCTAGCGGTTATCGGTTACTTAAACTTCACCCCGTAGGGTATTGTTATTGCTCAGGTATAAAGTCTGCGGCGAAGGTGAAAAGTGTCTTTAATGCCCCTGACAGCGCATCATCATCATCCACAGTCATAGCAACTCTAATATGTCCCGCTGCCGCTTGGCCGAAACTCTCGCCCGGCATGACCGCAATGTTGTGATGATCCAGTAGTGTGTTGGCAAAGCTGTCGCCGCTTACCCCCGTGCCACGAATGTCGAGCATCAGATACATCGCGCTGGCACTGGGGATAAGGCGCACTGTTCTGCGCCCCCAGAATATCCATCGCAATTTTGCGGCGCCGCTCGAACGGGGCACTCACGCGCCGTTCAAGCTCCGGATCATCGGTCAGGGCGAAATGTGCTGCGTCTTGGATAAAACCCGCCACGCCGTATGTCGTGTGCGTCGCCAGATCGCGAAGATGTTCAATGATCGGCGTATCGGCAATGACCCAGCCGATACGGCTACCAGTCATGGCGTGGGATTTCGACATAGAGCCAACCACCAAAGTACGTGCCGCCATGCCGTCAATCGTGCGGGGGGACAGGTGTTTGCCGCGCCAGATTTGGGTGTCATAAACCTCGTCGCTGATCATCCACATGTCGTTTTCAAGGACTGTTTGCGCAATGGTTTCAATGGTTTGTTGGGTATAGATTACGCCCGTTGGGTTGTTGGGGGTGTTGATCACCAAGCTGCGCGCGTTGCGTGCTGCTGCCAGATCTGTTGCGGTTGGTTGAAAGCCATTGTCCGCCTGAACAGGCACGGCGCGCGGGATCGCACCAACCGTGCGGATCGTGCCGGGGTATGTGGCGTAATAGGGCTCGATATGGGCAGCGGTGTCGCCTTCATCGCAGCACGCGTGGTGGGCTGCAAAAAGGGCGGATTGCCCGCCGGCGGTGATCAGAACGTTGTCGCGGGTTGTGGGGACACCTGTCCGTGCGCTTACCCGTGCCGCAACTGCATCGCGCAGCGGTTTGGTGCCAGGTACGCTGGCATAGCCCGTGTGACCACCCTTGGCGCTTTCGTTCATGGCGGCCAGAATGCTTGGGTCCGTGCGGATGTCATGCTCGCCAATGGTGAGGTCTGTGATTTCAGTTCCAGCGGCTTTGAGCGCACGGGCGCGGTACAAAAGCGCCCATCCGTCGTCGCCGTCGCCCGTCAGGGTGCTAATGCGATTTGATAATTTCATGTCCTATGTGGGCCAGAGAGTGCAGCGCGGGTCAACCGGAATTTGCGCTGCACGCGGCGGGTTGTTTCATCTGGGTCTGCAAGGCTCTTGGCGCGTCCGCGTTGCAATGATAAGCCCGCCCCGACAGACCGCAGGAAGCATCCCATGACGATTACGCTCTATGATACCAAGCGCCGTGAAAAAGCCCCGTTCACGCCGATCGACCCGCAAAATGTGCGGATGTATGTGTGCGGTCCCACGGTCTACGATCGTGCGCATTTGGGTAACGCGCGTCCGGTCGTAGTGTTTGATGTGCTCTACCGTGTGCTGCGCCACACATATGGGGCGGATTGCGTCAAATACGTTCGCAATTTCACAGACGTTGATGACAAGATTAACGCCAAGGCGGCCGCAACGGGCCGCGCTATTGGCGACATTACGGATGAGACAATTAGCTGGTTTTTAAGTGACATGGGCGCGCTTGGCGCGCTTGAGCCTGATGCGGCCCCACGTGCGACCCAGTATATTCCGCAAATGATTGAAATGATTGAAGGCTTAATCGCATCGGGTCATGCCTACGCGGCAGAGGGCAATGTGCTTTTTGCGGTCGAAAGCTATGCGGAATACGGCGCGCTTTCGGGGCGATCTGTAGATGATATGATCGCTGGGGCCCGTGTTGAAGTGGCGCCCTATAAACGTAACCCGATGGACTTTGTGCTGTGGAAGCCATCGGATGCGCAAACGCCAGGTTGGGACAGCCCATGGGGGCGCGGCAGACCCGGCTGGCACATCGAATGCTCTGCCATGGCCCATGACCTTCTGGGCGCCGAATTTGATATCCACGGCGGGGGCAACGACCTTCAATTCCCCCACCACGAAAACGAGATCGCGCAAAGCTGTTGTGCCGGTCACGGGTTCGCAAAAGTGTGGCTGCACAATGAAATGCTGCAAGTTGAAGGCAAGAAAATGTCCAAATCGTTGGGCAATTTCTTCACGGTAAACGAGTTGTTAGACCAAGGGGTGTCTGGCGAGGTCATTCGATTTGTGATGCTGTCGACGCATTACCGCAAACCAATGGACTGGACTGAGAAAAAGCGCGCTGATGCGGAAAAAACCCTCGCGAAATGGCGCGGGCTTGCGGCAGACGGTGGACAGGTGTCCGCTTCGGTAATCCAAGCCCTTGGGGATGATCTAAACACTGCGGGGGCTATTGCCGAATTGCACCGCTTGGCTTCTGCGGGTGAGGGCGCGGCGCTGAAAGCATCGGCGCAGTTCTTGGGCTTGCTGGAGGTGGATGAGGCCGGTGACGCAGTTGATTTGTCCACACTTGAGGCGTGGCTGTCAGAGCTGCGGACACAGGCCATGGAAACTAAGGATTTCGGGGCCGTAGACGCGCTCAAGACCAAACTATTGGCTGCTGGCATTCAAGTGCAAATGTCAAAAGCGGGCGTCAGTCTCAGCGCGCCTTTGGGGTTTGATGCAGCAACGCTTGAGGAGCTGCTATGACCGAGCGGCTCTATATTTACGACACAACCCTGCGCGACGGACAACAGACCCAAGGGGTGCAGTTTCATACTCACGAAAAACAGCACATCGCCACTGTTCTTGATGATCTGGGCGTCGACTATATCGAGGGTGGTTGGCCCGGGGCGAACCCCACTGACAGCGCGTTTTTCGATGCAGCGCCCCAAACCAACGCGCAGATGACGGCGTTCGGGATGACCAAACGGGCAGGGCGCTCGGCGGCTAATGATGAGGTGCTTGCGGGTGTTTTGAACGCGGGCACGGGGGCTGTGTGTCTTGTGGGCAAAACCAGCGCGTTTCATGTGACAGATGCGCTCCGCATCACGCTTGAGGAAAACCTTGCCAATATCGCGGACAGCATTGCCCATATCGTGTCCCAAGGGCGCGAGGCGCTGCTGGACGCAGAGCATTTCTTTGACGGGTATTTGGCCGATCCGGCCTATGCGCTTGGATGTTTGCATGCGGCGATTGAAGCAGGCGCGCGGTGGGTTGTTTTGTGTGACACCAACGGCGGAAGTCTGCCCCAAGATGTGGCGCGCATCACTGCCGAGGTCATCAAAGCGGGCATCCCCGGTGACAAACTGGGAATTCACACCCACAACGACACCGAAAACGCCGTGGCGAATACTTTGGCGGCCGTTGATGCGGGGGCGCGTCACATTCAAGGCACGCTCAATGGTTTGGGGGAGCGGTGCGGCAACGCAAATTTAACCACGCTTTTGCCCATTCTGCTGTTGAAAGAACCTTATGCCAGCACGTTTCGGACAGGTGTCTCAGTCGATGCCCTAAAGGGTCTGACCAAGGCCTCGAGGATGCTGGATGATATCTTGAACCGCGTGCCCGCAAGACAGGCTGCTTTCGTGGGTGCATCAGCCTTTGCCCACAAGGCGGGATTGCACGCCAGCGCCATTTTGAAAAACCCCGCCACCTATGAGCACGTGGACCCTGCCGTTGTCGGCAACGCCCGCGTGATCCCCATGTCAAACCAAGCGGGACAGTCAAATCTGCGCAAGCGACTTGGGGATATGGGGCTTGAGGTTGCCAAAGATGACCCTGCGTTGGGGCGCATCCTGAACCGTGTAAAAGAACGCGAAGACGCGGGCTATTCGTTTGACACGGCGCAAGCCAGTTTTGAGTTGCTTGCGCGCCGCGAATTTGGCCAAGCGCCCGAGTTTTTTGAAGTCAAACGCTACAAAGTTACGGTTGAGCGGCGCAAAAACAAGCGTAACAAAATGGTAAGCCTTTCTGAGGCGGTGGTGGTTGTGAAAGTCGATGGGCAAAAGATGCTGTCAGTGTCGGAATCCATGGATGAAACCGGCAGTGACCGTGGGCCGGTGAACGCGCTTGCCAAGGCATTGGCCAAAGATCTTGGGCCTTATCAAACGCTGATTGATGATATTCGGTTGGTGGATTTCAAAGTGCGCATTACCCAAGGCGGCACCGAGGCCGTGACCCGTGTTGTCATTGACAGCGAAGACAGCGGCGGCAATCGCTGGTCTACGGTCGGGGTGTCTGCAAACATTGTGGACGCAAGTTTTGAAGCGTTGCTGGATGCGGTAAACTGGAAGCTGGTGCGCGATGTCGTTTGAAAGCTGTGCGGCCCTTGTTGAGCGCGCTGATCCGGACCGTTTTGCGGCCCTTATGTCTGCTCCGGTGGCGGTGCGCCGCGTATGTTTTCCGCTTTATGCCTTCAATATTGAGGTAAGCCGCGCGCCGTGGGTCACCAAAGAACCTATGATCGCTGAAATGCGGCTACAGTGGTGGCGTGACGCTTTGGAAGAGATCGGCCAAGGACGCGGTCGTCGTCATGAGGTGGTTGATGCGCTTGGGTCCGTACTTGATCCACGTGCGGCGGGTGATCTGGACGCGCTTGTCGCCGCGAGGCGGTGGGATGTCTACACAGACGCATTCGAGGACATGGCCGCCTTTGATGGCTACATCGAAGATACCTCTGGGCTGTTGTTGTGGACAGCTGTCCGGCTTTGCGGACAAGTGTCCGAAGAGACGCGGACAGATGTCCTGCGCTATGGTTTCGGGGTTGGGGTGGCCAATTGGCTGCGTGCGATCCCGCAGCTTCAAGACCGCGGATGTATTCCACTGGTGGACGGCACACCCCAAGGTGTGCGCGATTTAGCCGAACGGGCGCTGTCCGATATGAAGCACGCCAAGAGCAATTTGAGACACGTGTCCGCCCCTGCGCGCGCAGTATTGCGCAGCGGATGGCGGGCCGAGGCAACCCTGCTTGCGGCGCGCGATATCCCCGAACGTGTCATAGAAGGTCAGCTTGACGAAAGCCCCTTTGCGCGCAAACTTCGCCTAATGATGCTTAGCGCGCGCGGTGCGTTTTAGGCTGCAACAGCGGGCCTGCGCATCAGCCAGACAAGGGCACCGCCGGCCAACGCCAGAAATGGCACCATCGCGACGTTAACAGCGTTCCAACCTTCCACAACGTCACCGCCTGAACAGTTCATCAAGCCGCCCGACGCAAGCGAGGCAAGCGTTACACAGCCAAAGACGATGGCATCATTCATGCCTTGCACGCGTCCGCGCTCTTGCGGGCTATGGGCGGATGCAAGCATGGCTGTTGCGCCGATAAAGCCAAAGTTCCAACCGATCCCAAGCAACACCAACGCTGCGTAGAAATTCAGCAATTCCACCCCGGTAAGGGCAACGAGGCCCGCAAACCCAAGGATAACCAACCCCAAGGCGACAACGTTTTTTGCACCAAAACGGGCGATCACATGGCCCGTGAAAAATGATGGGACGAACATGGCAAGCACGTGGCTTGTCACCACGTTTGACGCGTCAGACGTGGAATACCCGCAGCCCACAACGGCCAATGGCGTTGAAGTCATCACAAGGTTCATTAATGAATATGTAACCATGCCACAGATGATCGCCACGGCGATCGTCGGGTCACGCAAGAGCTCTGCGCGGCTGCGACCGGCTTCGGCACCTGTGGCGGGTTTTGGCGGTTTCGGGATTTTGAGCGCAAAGAAAAGCACCAACCCCACAGCATTCAAAAGCGCTGCGGCCACGTAGACATTGAAAAAGCGCATCACGGTCTGATCGGGGTCCGCGGCGGTGATGAAGCTGACCAGTTGTGGGCCGATGATGGCACTGGTCAGACCACCTGCCATGACATAGGAAATCGCCTTGGGACGGAAACTTTCCGATGCGGTGTCAGCGGCGGCGAAGCGGTAAAAACCGTTTGCGCTCATATAGATACCGGTTAGGTAGCTGCCGAACAAAAAGACCAGAAAACTATCAAGCGTCAGCCCCCAGGCCGCAATACCTGCGCCTGCCATCCCGCCAAGGGTGCCGATCACAAAGCCCACGCGGCGCCCGTATGTTTGCATCACGTTCGACAGCCAAGGCGCCGTCGTCATGGAGCCCAAAACCACCATCGAAACGGGCAATGTCGCAAGGCACGCATAAGGCGACAGCTGTTGCCCCGCCAGTCCCGCCACCACAAACACCAGAGGAATTTGCGCGCCCATAACCGCTTGGCACAACACCAAGACAGCAACGTTTCGTTTGGCCAATGCGTCAGATGCAATGGCCGAGGTCGGTGCAGAGGTGGTCATGTCATGGGGCCTTACTTAGGTGTTGAAATCGATAATATGCGCAAACGAACCACAAACGCGACCCTCAATTAAGCCCATGTGGCTTAACGATGTGCCTTCGCTGTCTTTTGCGGCAAAAAGTGGTGCGCCATTTGCGCGTAATGTGGTGGCGTAGTGAAATTCGTGGGCGGGCAGTGGTGCGGTCGTATGGCCTGCAAAAAGGCTCGTGGTTTGGGGGGCGAGCGGCGTTAGGGACCGGTATCCCAGATGCAGCTTACGGTGCTGAAACGACGTTTCCAGATCCAGAAGTCCGGCCATTTTGTGGCGCGTTCCATCCGCGTCAATTAGGGCTGAGCCAAGCAGCATGTATCCGCCACATTCACCATATATATCAGTTGTTTGTGAGGCGCTCTTAAGGCTATTTATAAAGGTCGAATTGGCGGCGAGTTTTCCCGCATAAAGTTCGGGATAACCACCGGGTATGAAAACGAAATTCGCCTCAGGTACTACATCATTTCGCAGGGGCGAAAACGGTGTGATCTGCGCACCGGCCGCGCGCCACTCTTGCAACATGTGGGGATAAGAAAAGCGAAACGCCTCATCTTGGGCGATGGCGATACGTTGCGCGGGCGGTCTGATGGTTTTGGCAGCTGCGTGCGGTGCTTTACCAAGCGCCGCAAAAGGCAGCGCGCTTAGATCAATATGCGCCTCCGCCGTATCTGCGAGAGCGTCGAGCCATTCTATAAGGTCTGCGCGCTCATCTGCTTGGACCAAGCCCAAATGCCGCGAAGGGTGAGACAACTGTCCACTGCGCGGCACTGCCCCAATGATGGGGGGTAAGTCGGCCCACGCGCTTTCAATCATCCGGCGATGTTTGTAAGAGCCGACACGGTTCAAGATCACTGCTGCAATTTTGACATCCGGATCGTGAAGCATCATCCCACGCACCACGGCGGCAACGCTTTGCGCGGTTTTCGCGGCGTCCACGATCAAAACCACTGGCAGTCCCAAGGTTTTTGCAACCCGTGCGGCGCTGCCTTTGGCGTGGGGCAGTTCTCCGTCAAAGAGGCCCATCGCGCCTTCTACGATCAATGGGGCGGGGTCACTCTGTGCGCGCACCATGAGACAGGTGTTCGCCATCGCCCAGCCATCAAGGTTGAGGCACGCGCGGCCAGTCGCTGCAGAGTGAAACTGTGGGTCGATGTAATCAGGTCCGCATTTCGCGCCCCTAACGGGGCCTTTTCGAGCTAAGGCGCGCAAAATAGCGAGGGTCAGCGTTGTTTTACCCGCCCCGGAGCTTGGCGCGGCAACCATAAATCCAGTGTTGTTTCGGGCGAAAGACGAGGTGGCGGACATCTGTCCCCCTATGCGCTTTCTGCGGGGCGGCCACGGCCAAGCGGGTCCATGTCGCGTACTGACTCACCCGCTATTTGGCCCTGCCAATCAAGGACTTGGCGCATGCGAACGGCCTCACCGATACAGATGATCGCTGGGGGCTCAAGGCCGGCCGCGGCGATGTCGGCCTCCATTGTGCTGAGGGTCGTCTCAAGCACCTGTTGCGCGTCCGTTGTGGCCGTTGTGACGATGCCAACGGGTTCATGGGCGCTGCGACCACCTTCCATCAGCTCGGCGGCGATGCGGGCAATATGTTTCATGCCCATGTAAATAACGATGACCTGGCTGCCTTGGGCGATGGCGCGCCAATTAAGCGAGGAGGGCGTGTTGCCCGATTGATCATGGCCGGTCACGAAGGTCACAGATTGGTTAACGTCCCGGTGCGTTACAGGAATGCCTGCGTAGGCCAGCCCGCCGATGCCCGCGGAAATGCCGGGGATAATGCGGATCGGGATGCCGTGCTGCACAAGGGTCTGTGCTTCTTCACCGCCGCGCCCAAATACGAACGGATCACCGCCCTTAAGGCGCAGAACACGTTTGCCTGCACGGGCAAGATCAACCAGTCGAAGCGAGATATCGCGTTGTTTTGCCGAAGGTTTTCCGCCGCGCTTGCCTGCATAGATATGCTCGGCCTGCGGCGCCCACTCCAAAATCGCCTCTTGAACCAGCGCGTCATAAATCACCACATCTGCCTGTCGAAGAGCATTGAGCGCATGCAGCGTCAGCAGACCTGGGTCACCGGGGCCTGCACCACACAACCACACCCAACCCCGCTCAAGCGCGGGCCAGTTTTTGGACGTCAGTGGAGGAAACATAGAGTCGGACATATGCAACTTATGGCGCGCAAATTCGCAAACATGAAGCAGTAATGCGACATTACATACCCGCTTGGCGGCGCGAAATGCGCTGATATAGTCGGCGTCAAGGCAAAGGGACGTTTCACAGCAATGGCACGAAAACCAACAGGACCGTTGCGGCGCGGCTGGACCACAGGCGCATGTGCGACCGCTGCGGTGAAAGCGGCGCTGTTGCGGTTGCGAGACGGGACGTGGGGAGACACTGTCTCAATCACTTTGCCCAAAGGTGAGACACCTGTTTTTGTCCTTGAAACTACGGCTGTTGGCGAAGGCTGGGCCGAGGTGGGCATCATCAAGGATGCAGGTGACGATCCGGACGTTACCCATGGTGTGTTGATCAAAGCGCGGGTCGAACTTGGTGGAAGTGGCGTCAGCTTTCTTGCGGGCGAGGGTGTTGGACATGTCACCAAGGCAGGTCTGCCGATCGCGGTGGGTGAGCCCGCGATTAATCCGGTGCCACGCGCGATGATGGATGAAGTGGTTGCTGAGATTGGCTGGCAGACAGATGTCCGGATTACCATTTCAGTGCCAAATGGTGCGGCGATTGCACAAAAAACATGGAACCCGCGCCTTGGGATTGTGGGCGGTATTTCGATTCTGGGCACCACGGGCGTTGTGCGCCCGTTTAGCTGTGCGGCGTGGATCGCGAGCATTCACCGCGGTATTGATGTGGCCGTTGCCGAAGGGATGCCCCATGTGGCGGGGTGCACAGGTGCGACCTCAGAAAAAGTGGTGCAACAGCTGTACGGATTGCCTGATCATGGGATGCTCGACATGGGCGATTTCTCGGGTGGTTTGTTGAAATACCTGGCCAAAACGAACGTCCCGCACATCACGATTGGTGGTGGTATTGGAAAACTGGTGAAGCTGGCGCAAGGCGCGGTTGATCTGCACTCTGGACGATCGCAGGTTGACTTTAACTCTTTGTCACAAGCTGTTGATAATGAAATGATTAAAGGCGCAAATACGGCGCTTGAAGCTTATGAAATTGTGGGGCCAGCTGTTGCGGAATGGGCCGCAGAAACGGCGCAGGTCGAAATTCAAAAACAGCTTCGTGGTGCAGGTATCACAAGTGATGTGGTGTTGATTGACCGCGCAGGAAAAATCCTTGCGCGCGCGGGAGACCGGCCATGAAAGTTCTGTTGCTTGCAGGCTCTGGCGAAGGGCGGGTTCTGGCCGATGCGCTGTATAAAATGGGCGTTAACGCGGTGGCGTCCCTTGCGGGTGCCACCCGTCAGGCAAAACCACTGGCGCTGCCGACGCGCGTTGGCGGGTTCGGGGGCGAAGACGGGTTTTGCGAGTATCTTGAGCGCGAAGAGATTACGCATATTTTGGATGCAACGCACCCATTTGCCAGTCGGATATCCCATAGAACTGCATTAGCTTCGGCCCGTAAAGGATTGAAGTATATGCAATACCTAAGACCCGCGTGGACAGCGCAGGCGGGTGATCAATGGTACCATATCCGAGATGAGATAGATGTCCTGGGATTGCTCAAGAAAACGCCATCGACGGTGTTTTTGGCCACGGGACGTCAGACCCTTGAACGGTTTGCGAACCTTGAAGGGCACCGTGTCATTTGCCGCCAGATTGATCCGCCCACGTCACCATTTCCCTTTGAGGGGGGCGAGTATTGCATTGGTCGGCCTCCGTTTTCAGTGGGACGCGAAGTGGAGTTGTTTGAGGCACTTGGGGTGGATTTATTGGTGGTAAAAAACGCGGGCGGCACGGCGAGCCGGTCAAAACTGGATGCAGCGGCGCTGTTGGGGTTGCCCGTTGCGATGATTGAACGGCCCCCACAACCGGATACGCCAAAAGTTGATACGATTGAGGCAGCCCTTGATTGGGTGCGGGCGTGTTGATCAACCGAATTGAAACTTTGGCAGATGTTACCTTTGGCGCCCAAGAGTTGATCAAGATTGAACCCCGTTTTGCGCCTGCTTTATAAGTGACCGCGCCTTTACTGCTTAGGCGCAAGCCTGACGGGTTTGCGGCCCTGATGTCCGCAATTGTGGGTCAGCAAGTCAGTGTTGCCGCCGCCCGCGCGATTGAGGCGAAGTGCGTGGCATGTGGTCTGGCCGATCCCGCAACCGTGCGCAGCGCGGCAGAGGATGAGATGCATGCCTGCGGATTAAGCCGTCAGAAAGTGAAATATCTCAAAGCATTAGCCGAGGCGCGGCTAGATTATGATGCCCCTCGGGCTGCGCCAACAGACGATGTGGTACGCACTTTGGTAGCTGTGCCCGGCATTGGGCCCTGGACAGCAGAGATTTATGCAATGTTCTCGTTGGGGCACGCGGATGTGTTTGCCCACGGCGATTTGGCGCTTCAGGAGGCGACGCGATTATTGTTTGAGTTGCCGTCCCGCCCGACCGAGCGCGCGATGCGCGCTATCGCAGCCGAATGGGCCCCTTGGCGCGCGGTTGCAGCGCGGCTCTTGTGGGCATACTACCATGTTGAAAAGCAAAGGGATGGGATCTCATGACACGGGTTTTGGATGCAAAAGTGCGCGCGCCGCACTCTGGTGATTTACGCAGTGCGGTGGTGTTTTTGCACGGCTACGGGGCAAATGGCGCTGATTTGATTGGCCTTTCGGACCCGCTGGCGGAACATATGCCCGACACGATGTTCATTAGCCCCGATGCCCCGCAAGAATGTGATGGCGCCCCGATGGGCCGTCAGTGGTTTCCGATCCCGTGGATTGACGGATCAAGCGAAGAAGAAAGTCGCGCAGGGTTGTTTCAAGCGGCGGATGATTTGAACGCGTTTCTTGACGGGATCATGGTCGATAATGATTTGCTGCCCGAGCAAGTGGTCGTACTTGGGTTCAGCCAAGGCACGATGATGGCGCTACACGTGTTGCCGCGCCGCGAAGATGCAGTTGCGGGCGTGGTTGGCTTTTCTGGACGCTTGCTTGAGCCGGATACTCTACCTGATGAGGTAGAGAGCCACTTTCCCGTTTTGTTGGTGCACGGTGATGAAGATGATGTTGTGCCTGTGCAGTCTCTGCCTGCGGCGGTTGAGGGGCTTCAGGCGGCGAAATTCCGTGATGTGTTCGCCCATGTGATGAATGGCACAGCCCACGGAATTGCCCCTGACGGGTTATCTGTTGCGCTGGCTTTTATGCGCGAACAGCTCGGATATCAGTAACTTAGCGGGCGGCCGTTAGGTTAAGTGATACATCCACACCGAAGCCCAACGTGCCTTCGTCGGCCGCACCGATGCTAAAATCGGTGCGATCAAGCCGTGTTGCGCCCGACATTGTGGCAAGCCCGTCCACGATGCTCAGATCAAACGTAAACTCGACCGGAATGCTTTGCCCCTTAAGCGTGAGCGTGCCGGTTGATGCGTATTGATCCGCCTCAATATGGCTGATCCGCCCTTCATAAATGGCCGTTGGGTGGGTCGCCGCGTCAAAATATTCCGCCCCGAGCGCTTGGGGCGTGACAGACCCGATGCTGAGCGACGCGATGTTGATGGTGGTTGTGACGCTGCCGGTTTTGGCGGTTTCATCGAAAGTGATCGCGCTTGTCCAGTCGCTGAAGCTGCCATTAGTCTGGCTGCCGAATTGTGTCACGGCGATCCCGATTTCGCCGGACTGAACCGTCCAGTCGCTTGCAACGCTTTCAAGCGCTGCGGTGGTTTGACCCGCGTCGCTGCGATAAAGTCCAAGGCTTTGGCCGACGCCAAGCGCGATGACCCAAACCGCCAGCGCCCCAAGGATGGCTGTTTTTGCGCTGTGTTGTTGCGGGCGGGGGCCGACTGCGGTTGTGCCGAACCACATGCGGCGCAGGGTGGCGTCTTTGTCTATCACGTGATGTTTCAGCGCACCGGCGATGTGCAGCAACAGGCTGGCAACCAGCACCCGCTCAAACATAACGTGCAACCCTTCGAATAGATGTGCGGTACTGTCAGATTTGGCTACAAACGGCAGGTCCTGCCCGAAAGGCCACCAGATTGGCGCAAATCCAGAGGTCGCCGCGTGGTGAATCCAACCTGTCACGGGCACCAACACGAGCGAGCCGTAAAGCAACCAATGGATCATGCTGGCCAGCCAATGCTCTGCCTTTTTGTCACCGTTCAACGCCTCCGGCTTTGGTTGGCTGATGGCCCAAGCGATGCGCGCAAGGGCAGTAAACAATATCGTAAGGCCGATGGTTTTGTGGAGGCTAAACACGAACGCAGCGCGGGCCACGGTTTGCGCATCCGCGCCATTGGCTTCAATGGCGTGGGCCAGATTGTTGCCGTAGATGCCAAGGGGGATCACCAAAAAGATGCCAAGGGCAATGGTCCAGTGAAAGAGTTTGGTGATGATGCCGTAGTGGCTGGCGGTGTTGGACAGCATGGGACGTTCCTTGGTCATAACAAATTACGGGTGAGGGTACAGCGAAGTGTAGGGCGGACAACTCTCCATCGTTGAACAATATGTGTGCGCGGTTTAGACACTCAGTCAACATAATGTGGAGACAACCATGAGCAGAGCATTTATTTTTCCTGGACAAGGTGCACAAACCATCGGAATGGGTAAAGCGCTGGCAGATGCCTATCCCGCGGCGCGTGCAGTTTTTGAAGAAGTAGACACGGCCTTGGGCGAGTCGCTGTCGACGTTGATTTGGGAAGGTGACCAGCAAGAGCTGACGTTGACCCACAATGCGCAGCCTGCGTTGATGGCAACATCAATTGCGGCGTTCAAGGCGTTGGAAACAGAAGGTTTTGATATTTCTGACGCCAGCTTTGTGGCCGGTCACTCCCTTGGGGAATATTCCGCGTTGGCCGCGTCTGGTGCGATTAGTATTGCGGATACGGCGCGTTTGTTGCGCATCCGCGGCGAAGCCATGCAAAAGGCCGTGCCAGTTGGATTGGGCGCGATGGCGGCGTTGCTTGGCCTTGATTTTGAGACGGCCCAAGCCGTGGCCAAAGAGGCAGCTGAAGCCGGCGACGGCGAAGTGTGTCAGGCAGCAAATGACAATGACCCAGGCCAAGTTGTGGTTTCGGGGCACAAGGCGGCCGTGGAGCGCGCCGTTGAAATCGCTAAGGAAAAGGGCGCAAAACGTGCCGTGTTATTGCCGGTTAGCGCACCTTTCCATTGTGCGTTGATGCAGCCGGCAGCGGATGTGATGGCTGATGCGCTGGCGCTGGTTGATGTTTCTGCCCCCAAGGTACCGCTGGTGGCCAATGTTTTGGCCGAGGCAGTTACGGACCCCGTGCGCATTCGCGAATTGCTGGTTGAGCAGGTGACTGGCTCTGTGCGCTGGCGCGAAAGTGTGGCGTGGATGGGGGCCCAAGGGGTTGCCGAAATGTGGGAAATTGGTGCGGGCAAAGCACTGTCTGGCATGGTGCGCCGCATCAACCGCGACATCGCCTGTGCCGCTGGAGGCACCCCTGATGATATTGCAAAACTGAAAACCGCCTAAGCGCGCGGAGGAGACTAAAAAAATGTTCGATTTGTCTGGTAAATGTGCCCTTATCACTGGTGCTTCTGGTGGTATTGGTGGCGAAATTGCAAGAACGCTTCACGCTGCGGGCGCCACAGTTGGCCTGTCTGGCACCCGTGTTGAGCCGCTCCAAGCTTTGGCGGATGAGCTGGGTGAACGCGCCCATGTTTTGCCGTGCAACTTGTCTGATGCAGAGGCTGTGACAGCCCTGCCAAAGCAAGCCGCCGATGCCATGGGTTCCGTTGACATCTTGGTCAACAACGCAGGGATCACACGCGACAATCTTTTTATGCGCATGTCAGAAGAAGAATGGCTGAGCGTGCTCGATGTAAACCTGACCAGCACCATGCGCCTGTGTAAAGGTGCGATCCGTGGCATGATGAAGGCGCGTTGGGGCCGGATCATCAACATCAGCTCTGTTGTGGGCAGCACGGGCAACCCGGGTCAGGCAAACTATGCGGCATCAAAAGCGGGTATGGTCGGCATGTCAAAGTCACTTGCCTATGAGGTTGCATCCCGCGGGATTACTGTGAATTGCGTGGCGCCCGGATTTATTACCACGGCGATGACCGATAAACTGACTGACGATCAAAAATCGAGCATTTTGACCAACGTTCCTGCAGGCCGCATGGGCGAAGCTGCCGAAATCGGTGCGGCGGTGCTATATCTGGCGAGCGCTGAGGCCGGATATATGACGGGTGCGACCTTGCATGTGAACGGCGGCATGGCCATGTACTAGGCTCTGAGGTGAGGCTATTTACGGCTTTACCCAGCGTTATCGAAAGCGTTTGCCTTATCATGAAATTGTGGTAAGTCGCGCCATGAGAAGGGAGGGTCGGCAATGTCGCTCTCCTTAGGGGCCTTAAAATTAGGCATTAGACCAAGGTCCTTACAGGACGATATTAAAGACGAGGATTGCCATGAGCGACGTTGCAGATCGAATAAAGAAAATTGTTGTTGAGCACCTGGGTGTTGAAGAAGACAAAGTTGTAGAAAACGCGTCTTTTATCGACGATCTTGGCGCAGACAGCTTGGACACGGTTGAGCTGGTTATGGCGTTCGAAGAAGAGTTTGGCATTGAGATCCCAGACGACGCTGCTGAAACCATCCAGTCTTTCGGCGATGCAGTGAAATTCATCACAGAAGCTGCTTAAGGCACGCTTCGCGCCCCGCAACTGCGGGAGCTGCAAGATAGCAAACGGCGCTCCAGTTGGGGCGCCGTTTCGCGTTTTAGGCCTGTTTTTGTAAAAAAGGTGGGCGGTGAGGCGCTGATTGGTGTGCAAGCCCTTGCCCCTGAGTGTTGTGGCGCGGTATGTGGTAGCCACCATAGGCAGTACTAAATTGGGGGAAAACCGATGCGCCGTGTCGTTGTTACAGGTCTTGGAATGGTTTCGCCGCTTGGCGACGGTGTGGATGTGACGTGGTTACGTCTGCTTGAAGGGCAATCCGGTGCCGGCCCCATCACGAGATTTGACGCCAGCCACCTTGGCACGACCTACGCCTGCGAAGTGCCGCGCGGCGAGGGAGAGGGTGATTTCAACGCTGAAGCGTATTTGCCCCCCAAAGAACAGCGCAAAATTGATGATTTCATTTTGTACGGTGTTGCAGCGGCGGACCAAGCGATAGCCGATTCTGGCTGGGTTCCTGAGAGCGATGACGATCGGTTCCGCACAGGTGTGATGATCGGGTCCGGCATTGGTGGGCTGAATTCAATCGCCGATACTGCCGTTTTGCTGAAGGAAAAAGGCCCGCGCCGCGTGTCGCCTTTCTTTATTCCCGGCGCGTTGATCAACTTGGTAAGTGGGCAAGTCAGCATCAAATACGGTCTGAAAGGCCCCAACCATGCGGTTGTGACGGCTTGTTCAACCGGTGCGCACGCCATTGGTGACGCGGCCCGTTTGATTGCGCTTGATGATGCGGATGTGATGGTTGCTGGTGGCGCTGAAAGCCCTATTTCCGAGATCGGTGTCGCAGGTTTTAACGCGTGTAAGGCGCTGTCGACCAAGCGCGCAGATGATCCAACTAAGGCTAGCCGTCCTTGGGACGCGGACCGTGACGGGTTTGTCATGGGTGAGGGCGCGGGCGTCGTTGTTCTGGAAGAATATGAGCACGCAAAGGCGCGCGGTGCCAAGATTTACGCCGAGATTTTGGGCTATGGTCTGTCAGGCGACGCGCACCATATCACTGCGCCGCCCCCCAACCATGAGGGAGCCGAGCGGTCGATGCGTGCTGCCGTAAAGCGCGCGGGCATTGCACCGAGCGAGATTGATTACGTCAACGCCCATGGCACATCCACGATGGCCGACACCATTGAGCTTGGTGCGGTTGAGCGTGTTCTTGGGGATGCGGCGTCTGAGTGTTCCATGTCGTCGACCAAGTCAGCCATTGGCCATCTGCTGGGTGCAGCCGGTGCGGTTGAGGCGATCTTCTGTATTCTGGCGATCCGCGATCAAGTGGCGCCGCCCACACTCAACCTTGAGAACGTGGACTGTGAGCACACGATTAATCTGATTGGTCCAGAAAAGCGCGAGCGCAAGATTGATACTGTGCTCTCTAACTCGTTTGGGTTCGGTGGTACAAACGCCAGCCTGATCATGGGTAAGGTGCGATAAGCCATGTGGCGGCACGTCGTTTCTAATGCGTTGACGTTGGCAATTGTAATCCTGTTTCTTGTGGGCGGCGTGATCGTTTGGGGAACTTCGCAGTATAAAGACGACGGGCCGCTCGCCGAGGCTATTTGTTTACAAGTGCCGTCGGGTGCGTCGATGGGATCGGTTAGTGCCGATCTTGCGGAGCGGGGTGCTGTGAGCAATGCACGCATTTTCCGGCTTGGGGCAGATTATTCCGAGAAAGCGTCTCAGCTTAAGGCGGGTTCGTTCTTGATTGAAGCGGGCGCATCTATGGAGCAGATCGTTGATGTGGTGACACGCGGTGGGCGCAATACATGCGGCACCGAAGTGGTGTTCCGCGTTGGCGTGACACGTAAGCAAGTACAAGTCCGTCAGCTTGATCCCGCCACCAACCGTTATGTTGAGCAGGCGCGGTTTGAGCCACAAGTAGAGCCTGTGGCTCCTGTCTATACCGCCGCGCTGGATGCCTCTGACACGTTGATCCGTTTTGCAGTTGCCGAAGGTGTGACCAGTTGGACCATTGTTGATGCGCTCAACAACATTGATTTCCTGAGCGGTGAGGTGGCCTCTGTTCCATCCGAGGGAAGCCTTGCGCCCGACAGCTATGAGATCAGCAAAGGTCAGGACCGGAACGAGATTCTAGCGGATATGGCCGCCCGTCAGAAACGCATTTTGGCCCAGGCTTGGGCTGAGCGTGCGGATGACGTTGAAGTTGAGACGCCTCAAGAGGCGTTGATCCTTGCTTCCATCATTGAAAAAGAGACCGCAGTTGCAGAAGAGCGCGGTCAAGTGGCCAGTGTTTTCACCAATCGTTTGAAACGCGGGATGCGTCTGCAAACGGACCCTACGGTGATCTACGGCATCACCAAGGGCGAGGGGATTTTGGGCCGCGGGCTGCGCCGCAGTGAGTTGCGCGCCGAAACCCCTTGGAACACTTATGTTATTCCGGCCTTGCCGCCGACCCCCATTGCCAATCCGGGACGGGCCAGCATTGAGGCGGCGTTGAACCCCGAGAGTACTGATTTGTTGTTCTTTGTGGCCGATGGCACCGGTGGGCACGCGTTTGCGCGCACCCTTGATGAGCATAACGCCAATGTTGCCAAGTGGCGCAAGATCGAAGCTGAGCGTAACGCTAACTAAGTGTTGGGCTTTGCTGCGCGCCTTATTTTTAAGGCAAGATGATGGTTAACTCTCTGTTTCTTTTCGGAAAATTAAGCATATCGCGCGGTGGGGTGTTGCGCCTCTCCGCGTTGGAAACTTTGACTTTTGGCGCTTTTTGAAGGTATAACTTGGCTATAGATAGGAGAGACTGCCTAGGATGAACGGCTGGTAAAAGTCAGGGTCCTATAACGCTTTTTCGGTCTGTGGAGGGGGTAACACCCAAACATAGGCACCAAATTATGAGCAACATGAACCATGACGCGTTTGACCAGACGGAAGATAGTTTGGCTGCAGCGTTGGATCAAATGAGCCGCTATGAGCGATTTATCGAGGCGGCATTACGGAAAATTGAGAGCGGCGAGATGGATGGGGCCAAGGGTCTGTCCACCCATTTGAGTGGCCTCATGAAGGGCCGGGATGCCGTGATCGCAGAACGAGGACAATTGCGAGATGATGAGCTTAAGCGACGCGACCGCATCACCGAACACGATATCGATTTCGATGCCCGACGATCTGAAATCGCTGGCCATTTGCAGGTGAAGCGCGGCGATAGCCTTATCACTGCGCAGTGGGTGAGGCGGACGCGGATTGACGGAGATCATTGGGATGGATTTGATGTGCCTGTCGGTGAGATGCGCGAGCAATATTTGATAAGGTTGCGCGATGAAACTGGCGTGAAACTTGAACAAACGGTGACGAGCACCACCCCTGTGCTTAATGAGCCGTTAAGTATCAGTGGTAATCTAATCTTTGAAGTCGCACAGCTTTCGGATCGTTTTGGACCAGGACCATTTGCACAGATTGCCGTGCCTTAAGCACATATTTTGACCATTGTTATGTATACTTTTTTGGTTGGCGCTACATATGTGCTAGGTTAGGGGCAGGCGTAAAGGAGACCACCGATGGCAAATGTTCGCACGACAAGCCGCAGCATCGACCCGATTTGGGAGCAGGTGCAAGAAGAAGCGCATCAAGCGATTGTTGATGAGCCGCTTTTGGGCGGATTGGTGCACAGCTCTTTGTTGCATCATGCGACTTTCGAGCGGGCTTTGTCCTATCGATTGGCGTTGAAATTATCGTCCGGTGAAATGTCAGAGCAGCTGATTGCTGAAATCGCAGATGCCGCCTATGTCCGTAATCCGGCGTTGGGTTTGGCGGCGCGGGCTGATTTGGCTGCGGTTTATGACCGTGATCCGGCGTGTCACCGTTTGATGCAGCCGCTCCTTTATTTCAAAGGCTTTCAGGCAGTTCAGGCACACCGTGTCGCTAACGCATTGTGGCGCGAAGGGCGCGCTGACCTTGCGTATTTCATTCAGATGCGAACCTCAGAAATGTTCGGAATTGATATTCACCCTGGGGCCACGATTGGTCAGGGGATCATGATTGACCATGCCCATTCTATCGTGATCGGTGAAACCGCGGTGGTGGGCGATAATGTGTCAATGTTACACTCAGTAACTCTTGGCGGTACCGGTAAAGAAGATGATGACCGCCACCCAAAAATTGGCGACGGTGTGTTGATCGGGGCGGGCGCGCATGTGCTTGGAAACATTTCAATCGGGCAATGCTGCCGGATTGCCGCCGGATCTGTTGTGCTTGAAGATGTGCCGCCTATGAAAACGGTCGCTGGTGTACCGGCGAGAATAGTTGGCGAGGCGGGGTGCTCTCAGCCATCAATTAGCATGGATCAGTTGTTGCGCGGCTCAATGATCGAGTAGAGTGATACTTCAGTATTTGAAAAGGCCGCTATGGGGTATCTCATAGCGGCCTTTTTGTTTGGTATCAGTTAGTTAACTGGTGAGGTTTTACGCAAGCATCCCAAAGGGATTTTCGAGGTTGTGCTTGATTGTGTTCAACAAGTTCGCACCTAAAGCCCCATCAATGACACGGTGGTCAACTGACATTGTGGTGGACATAACGGTGGCGACTTTCAGCTCTCCGTCTGCACCGACGACAGGTTTCTTTGCACCTGCACCCACAGCCAAAATCGCTGAGTGGGGTGGGTTGATGATGGCGTCGAAGTTGTCGATGCCGAACATACCCAAGTTGGAGATTGCAAAACTACCGCCTTGGTACTCATGAGGAGCCAGCTTGCGATCGCGCGCACGAGACGCCATGTCTTTCATCTGCGTGGAAAGCGTAGAAAGTGACTTTTGATCGGCGTCTTGTAGCACAGGGGTGAAAAGTCCGCCCTCAATTGCCACTGCAACAGCAACATCAGAACGTTCCATTTTGAGTGTTCTGTCACCGGCCCAAACCGCGTTTGCTTCAGGCACCTGTTGCAGTGCAGTTGCGCAGGCTTTGATGATGAAGTCGTTTACCGATAGTTTGATGCCACGAGGCTCTAGCGTTGCGTTGATCTCAGCGCGGAACTTCAAAAGCGCATCAAGCTCAATGTCGCGGCGCAGGTAGAAGTGTGGCACAGATTG